>NZ_JBEXTX010000059.1:0-48033 GCF_040614175.1 Amycolatopsis sp. NPDC006131 | reverse complement strand
CGACACGGTGTCGGCCAGCGGATCCACCAGCGGGTAGACCAGCACCTGGGCTCGCACGGCCGGCTCGCCCTCGTCGCGGGCCCGGATGACCGCCGACGCGGCGAGGTTGCCGCCCGCGCTGTCACCCATGACCGCGATCCGCCCGGGATCGCCGCCGTGCGCAGAGATCTCCTTGGCCGTCCACCGCAGCGCGGCGAACACGTCGTCGTGCGCGGCGGGGAACTTCGCCTCGGGGGCGAGCCGGTAGGTCACCGACACGACGATCGCTTCGGCGTCGAGCGCGAGGGCACGCACGGGTTCGTCGACGACGTCGAGACCGCCCGCGACGAACCCTCCACCGTGGACATAAAGCACGACCGGGAACGGCCCGTCGCCCGGCGGCACGTAGATCCGCGCGCGGTGGGCCGGGTCCGGCCCGTAGGACACCTCGCTGGTCCGGGAGAAACCGCGCTTGGACTTCTGCAGCCCGGCGAACGACGCGATCGCCTCGCGGGTGGCTTCGAGGCCGATCTTCTCGAACGACTGGAAACCCTGCTGCGCCAAGCCTTCGAGCAGGGCGGAGACGGCGGGATCGAGTGGCATGACGGCTCCTCGTTCAGGCGAAGACGCGGGAGGCGGACGACAGGGTGAAGCCCGCGTAGCCGGCGGCGACGACCTCGTCGCACTTGGCGCGGTAGGCCGGGGCGCCGCCGAGGTAGACCAGGACGCGGCGCGGTTTGCCGGGGATGTTGTTGCCCATGTACCAGGACGTGGGGGAGTCGGGCAGCAGCGTCGCCTCGGCCAGCTCGTTGGTGTGCGCGACCCACGCCCGCTCCGCTTCGGGATCCGGCTCGATGACGTCCAGACCGTTCTCGCGCAGGTGGTCCAGCGCGGCGACGGTGAAGTCGACGTGGTCCTCGATGGCCAGCGGCATGTTGTACAGCACCGACGGGCTCTGCGGGCCGGTGATCATGAACAGGTTCGGGAACCCGGCGGCCATCAGGCCGAGGTAGGTCTGCGGCCCGTCGGCCCAGTGGTCGGCCAGGCGCAGCCCGCCGCGGCCGGTGATGTTCATCGCCAGCAGCGGTCCGGTGCACGCGTCGAAGCCGGTGGCGAGGATCAGCATGTCGAAGTCGTGCTCGGTGCCGTCGGCCAGCCGCACCCCGGTCGGGGTCACCGCCGCGATCGGGTTGCCCTTGACGTCGACGAGGTCGACGTTGGGCCGGTTGTAGGCCTCGTAGTAGTCGGTCTCCAGCGGCGGCCGCTTGGTGCCGTACGGGTAGCCCTCCGGTGCGAGAAGCTCGGCCTTGGCCGGGTCCTGCACGCGTTCCCGGATCCGCTCGCGGATGTAGGAGGCGATCGTGTCGTTGGCGGCCTTGTCGAACAGGATGTCGCCGAAGGAGTCGATGAACAGCCGGAAACCGCCGCGGTTCCAGCGGTCGTCGAACACCCGCCGCCGCTCCTCCGGCGACACGGCCAGCGCCGAGGGCTGCACCTCCGAGTAGGGCACGCCGAGGAAGTGGTTGCGCGAGGCGTCCCGGATGGCGCGGTAGTTCGCCTTCTCGGCCGCCTCCTCCTCGGGCCGGGTCGGGTAGTTGCCGATCGGGGTGGCGTAGTTGGGGGTGCGCTGCAGGACGGTCAGATGCCCGGCCGTCTTGGCGATCTCGCTGATCGCCTGGATGCCCGACGAGCCGACGCCGATGATGCCGACCCGCTTGCCCGCGAACGACACTTCGTGGTGCGGCCAGTTGCCGGTCATCAGGACCTCGCCGGCGAAGTCCTCGACGCCGGGGAACTCCGGCTTCTTCGGCACGGAGAGGGTGCCGGCGCCGGAGACGACGAACCGCGCGCGGTGCGTCTGCCCGGCGCTCGTGGTGGCCGTCCACAGCGCGTCGGCGTCGTCCCAGGCCAGGGACGTGATCCGGGTGTTGAAGCGGAAGCTGCGGCGCAGGTCGTAGCGGTCGGCGACGTGTTCGAGGTAGGACAGGATCTCCGCCTGCGCGGGGAACCGTTCGGTCCAGTGCCACTCCTGCTGCAGCTCGTCGTCGAACGAGTAGGAGTAGTGCACGCTCTCGATGTCGACGCGGGCGCCCGGGTAGCGGTTCCAGTACCAGGTCCCGCCGACGTCGCCGGCGGCGTCGAAGCCGATGACGCGCAGGTCCCGCTGGTCGCGCAGGACGTGCACGGCGTACAGGCCGGCGAAACCGGCGCCGATGACGATGGCGTCGTGGGTGGACGGTTCAGGTGACACCACTGATCCAGCCTCCTCGATGGTTCGGGTGTGATCGCCGCTACAGCCTGCGGTCGTGCGCGGCGGGCCGGACAGGGTGAGATCACCCCATTGCCCACCCCATCGCGGTCCCGGGCACACCCGCGTGTCCTACGGTGGGAGCCGCGGTGTCCAGCGGCGGGCGCGTGATGGGAGGCGTCATGGGTGACGGTGCCGGAGGGGGACTGCGGCATCCCGCCGTGGCGCTGACCAGCTTCGTCGGCCGCCGTCAGACCTTGGCGCAGCTGGACGCCGAGCTGCGCGCCCACCGGCTGGTGACCGTCACCGGCCCGGGCGGGGTGGGCAAGACCCGCACCGCGATCACCGCCGCCGACCGGACCAGCCTGCCCGGCGGGGTGCGGGTGGTGGAGCTGGCCAGCGTCACGCACGACACCCAGGTCGCGCCCACCGTCGCGACCGCGATCGGCGTCCCCGACCAGTCCAACCGCGACGCCGTCGACCGGGTCGTCGACCACCTCTCCGGCACCAGCACGCTGCTGGTCCTGGACAACTGCGAGCACGTCCTGGACGCCACCGCGCGGCTGGTGCTGCGGCTGCTGGAGGCGCTGCCCGGCCTGCGCGTCCTGGCGACCAGCCGGGAGCCGCTGGGCATCGGCGGGGAACGCGTGCACCTGCTCGCGCCGCTGGCCGTGCCGGAGGAGAGCGACGCGGCGGGCACGGGCGCCCTCGACCACGTCCCGGCGGTCCAGCTGCTGGTCGACCGGGCACGCGCGGTGCTGCCGGACTTCGCGGTGACCCCGGAGAACCGGGCGGCGGTGGTGGCGCTGTGCCGCCGCCTCGACGGGCTGCCGCTGGCGATCGAGCTGGCCGCGGTGCGGCTGCGGTCGTTGTCGGTGTCGGAGGTGGTGCGGCGCCTGGACCGGCGGTTCCACCTGCTCGCCGGGACGGACCCGGCGGCCGGCCCGCGGCAGCGGTCGCTGCGTGCGCTGATCGACTGGAGCCACGACCTGTGCGCCCCGGACGAACGCCTGCTGTGGGCGCGGATGGCGGTCTTTCCCGCCTCGGTCGACCTGGAGACGCTGGAGCGGGTGTGCGGGTTCGGCGACCTGGCCGGGGACCGGCTGTTCGACGCACTCGACGGGCTGGTCGGCAAGTCCGTCGTGGTCGCCGACCGCAACGGCGAGCAGGTGCGCTACCGCCAGTTCGTGACGCTGCGCGAGTACGGCGCGGAACTGCTGGCAGCCTCCGGTGAAGCGGATTCACTGCGGCGACGGCACCGCGACCACTTCGCCGGCCGCGCCGCGGAGTGCGTCCGCCGGTGGTGCGGCCCCGACCAGGCGGGCGACCTGGCGCGGTTGCGGGAGGACCACCCGAACCTGCTGGCGGCGCTGGCCTGGTCGGCCGAAACCCCGGGCGAGGCCCCGGCCGGGGCGCGGCTGGCGTCGCTGCTGCGCTACCACTGGATCGCGGGCGGTTTCCTCAGCAACGGCCGCCGGTGGCTGGAACGCCTGCTTCCCCAGCTCGGCGCCGGAACCCCGGAGCGCGGCGAAGCGCTGTGGGCGGCGGCGTGGGTCGCGCTCATCCAGGGCGACCGCCTGGTGGCGAGGGGGTACCTGAAGGAGTGCGCGGTGATCGCCGACGCGCTCGGGGATCCGGGGCTGCGCGGGCACGTGCGGTTGTGGCGGGCGCTGCTGAACCTGTTCGAGGGCGATCTCCAGGCCGCGATCGGGCTGTACCGGCAGGCGATCGCGATCCACCGGGCCGGCGGCGACACCGGGCTGGCGCTGACCGCGTCGTTCCAGCTGGCGATGGCGCAGGCCTACGCGGGCCGCCCGCGGGAGGCGCTGGAGACGTGCTCGGCGGTGATCGAGGAGGCGTCGGCCGTCGGGGAACGGTGGAACCGGGCCTACGCGCACTGGGCGGCGGCCATCAGCCACCTGCACCTGGGCGAGGTGGCCGCGGCGCGGACGGCGATCGCCGCGGCGATGCGGATCGAGCAGGACTTCCGCGACGGCGTGTGCACGGCGCTGTGCACCGAGGTGTGCTCGTGGGTGGCGGCCTCGTCGGGGCACGCGGCCGACGCCGCGGCGCTGGAGGGCATGGCGGCCTCGGTGTGGCACCGGATCGGCACGTCGCTGCAGGCCTTCGGGCCGCATGCCGCCAGGGAGGGACGACGGCACTCCGCGGCGGTGGACGAGCAACTCGGAGCGGCCACCGCCGGCGCCATCCGCAAGGACCACGCCGGTGTCACGCTGCCGGACGCCGTGCGGCTCGGGCTCGATCTCGTGGTGCGCCAGAGCGGACGCGGCCGCCCGGCGCCGCCGCGCGAACCCCGCGTGCCGGAGTCGCCGCTGACCGGCCGGGAACGGGAAATCGCCGTGCTCATCGCGCGGGGCCTGAGCAACAAGGCGATCGCGGACCGGCTGACGATCTCACCGCGCACTGTGGACGGTCACGTGGAACGGATGCTGCGCAAGCTGGACTTCACCTCCCGCACGCAGATCGCGTCGTGGGTGGCCGCGAGCAGCGCGGCCCGCTGACGCCGATCCGGAAGACACCGGCATCCGTTCACGGCCGTATCAGCCGCCGAGGAAGTCCACACCGACCGGCCCGCTGCGCGACGTGCGCACCGCCACGCCCTCGGCGTCCACCTCGACCACGACCTCCTCGCCGCACGTCAGCCGTCCCCGGTAGACGCCCGGCGCGGGCAGCGCGGTCCCCGGCTCCACGCGCAGCCGGCCGTCCGCGAGCACACCTTCGACGCGGTGCGGCCGGCCCAGCGCCCGCGCCGCACCGGCCACGTCGCCGGCCCGCAGGCACGAGCGGACGTGCGTGGACGACACCAGCGGCAGCAGGTCCACCGGGTGGGTGGTGAAGCCGTAGTTGCGCCCGAACCGCCGCAGCGTCTCCGGCGTGCCCTCGCCGCGGTGGCCGAACGTGAAGTTGCCGCCCACCACCACGGCCGCGGCGCGCAGGCGCCCGGCCAGGATCCGGGCGACGAAGTCCAGGGGCGACATCCCCGCCAGCTCCCGTGTGAAGGACAGGACGCACACGGCGTCGACACCGAGTTCCCCGGCCAGTTCCGCGCGCCGCTCGACGGTGCTGAGCGCGTCCGTGCACCGCGGCGGCCCGACGACGCGCGCCGGGTGCGGGTCGAAGGTGACGAGCACCGTCGGCAGGCCGCGGGCACGGCCGATGCCGACGGCCTCGCCGATGAGCCGCGCGTGCCCTCGGTGCACCCCGTCGAACACGCCGAGGGTCACCACGCACGGCCCGAGACCGGCGGGCACGGTGTCGCGCCACACCGGGCACAGCATCGCGGTCATCGCAGCTCCTCGCTGGTCGCACCGGGTGCGGCGCCCCGGGGGACGAGGCGCCGCACCCGGCGGTGGTGGCCCGGCGACGTCGTTGTCCACCCGGGCCCCGCCGTGGGATCCGCCGTCAGCGGCGGCCTTCCGGGTTGAACAGGTCCGGCACGGTCCAGCCGTCGAGGTCGTACTCGGCCATGCACTGCTCGGCGAAGCCCTTCATGCCGTCGGCCTGACCCGACTGCTGCGCGGCGAACAGCAGCTCGGCGCGCACGCCCTCGTGGTTGCCCGAGTAGTTGCGCTCGTACAGCTCGTGCCTGCCGCCGAACTCGCTGCCGATCGAGTCCCAGATCAGCTTCATCAGCTTGACGCGCTCGATCGCGTCGATGCCGTTCGAGCCGCGCACGTACTGGTCGAGGTAGGGGCGGATCTCCGGCGAGGCGAAATCGTCGGCGTGCGAGGGCAGGTAGATCAGGCCGGATCCGAGGTCCTGCATGATGATCTCGCGCACGCGGGGGTAGCCGACGGTCATGAACCAGCGGTAGGCCAGGCCGTAGTCCAGGTGCGGCAGGACCGCGCCGTCGATCCACTCGTCCGGCCGTGCGGCCATCGCGTCGGACAGCGCCCAGAACAGGTTGCGCCACCCGATGACCTCGCCGACGCGGGTCTGGATGCCGCGGAAGTCCTTGGTGCCGGTGACTTCCACGCCCTTCATCAGCAGGCCGGCGATGAAGTCGAGCTTGACCGCCAGCCGCGTCACGCCGTGGAAGGTGAAGCGGTGCAGGAAGCCGGAACCGGGGAAGAACGTGCTGGCCTTCTCGGCGTCGCCGTAGATGAAGACGTTCTCCCACGGGATCTTCACCTTGTCCAGGATGAAGATCGTGTCGTTCTCGTCGAACCGGGACGACAGCGGGTAGTCGAACGCGCTGGTCGCGCTCTGCGCGTAGGACTGGCGGCAGATCAGCTTCATGCCCGGCGCGCCCATCGGCACCGTGCACACCAGGGCGAACTCGCGCTTTTTGATGGGCAGGCCGTAGTGGGCGATGAAGTTGTAGTTCGTGATCGCCGACCCGGTCGCGACCACCTTGGCGCCGGAGACGATCAGGCCGTCGTCCTTCTCCTCCTCGACGTGGATGAAGATGTCCTTCACCTCGTCGGGGTTGCGGTCCCGGTCGACCGGCGGGTTGATGATCGCGTGGTTCCAGTAGAGGACCTTCTCCTGCGATTCGGTGTACCAGCGGCGGGCGTTGTCGGCGAAGGGCTCGTAGAAGTCCGAGTTCGCGCCCAGCGTGCCGAGGAAGGCGGCCTTGTAGTCGGGGCTGCGGCCCATCCAGCCGTACGTCATGCGCGCCCACTCGGCAATCGCGTCCCGGTCGGCGAAGAGGTCCTCGCGGCTGCGCGGCGTGCGGAAGAACGGGTGCGTGAAGCCGCTGCTGTCGGTGTCCGTCGGCGCGGTCAGCACGCCCTGCTTGTCCGGGTCGTGCAGGGCGTCGTAGAGGCGCGCGGTCATGCGTGCCGAGTTGCGGAACGCCGGGTGCGTGGTGACGTCGTCGACCTTCTCGCCGTAGATGAAGATCTCCCGGCCGTCCCGGATGCTCTCGAGGTACTCCTCGCCGGTCATCGGGCGGGTGGTCCGGGTGGGGGTCACGGCTTCGTCGGGCTGGTGGATCGCCACGGGTGTGGTCCCTTCGTCGTTGAACGGGATCGTTGTGGTTGGCGGGATCAGACGGCCGCGGGAGCGGCCGGGAACCAGCCGATCTCGGGGCAGTCGAGTGAGACGGCCCAGTGCGAGCCGTCGTCGGCGGGGCCGAGTTCGCGGAAGCGGCCCGAGTAGAACAGCAGCGGCTCGGCGTCGGTGATCTCGAGGTCGACGACCTCGCCGAGCACGATCAGGTGGTCGCCGCCGTCGTAGGTGCGCCACGGCAGGCACGAGATCGTCGCGGCGTTGCCCAGCAGCACCGGCGCCGTCGGGCCGGCGCCCCAGCGGGGCCCCGGGTCCTGCGGGCGGCCTGCGAAGTGCATCGCCGTGTCCAGCTGGTCCGCGGCGAGGATGTTCACCGCGAAGGGGGACTCGGCCAGGTAGCCGCACGCCTTGGCGGTGCGCGTCAGCGTGACCTGGCAGAGCGCGGGCTCGAGCGAGACCGCGGTGAACGCGTTCACGGTCGCGCCGTGGGGTTCCCCGGCGCTGTTCTGGCAGGTCACCACCGTGACACCGGTGGCGAACCGGCCGAAGCCGGTGCGCAGCTGCCGCTGATCGAGCGTCATCGTCGACACCTCCTGTACGCTATGCGTACTAGCTGTCCGCTTTGCGTTCACGAGAAGGGTGCCCGCCGGTGGGTGAGCGAGTCAATACCTCGCATGCGGGAAGATGGCGGCCATGACCACCGAGGGGAATCCGCGCGATCTCATCCAGAGCCTCGAGCGGGGCTTCGCGGTGCTGCAGGCCTTCGACGCCGAGCGGCCCAATCCCACGCTCGCCGAGCTGGCGTCCGCGACGGAGCTGTCGCGCCCGGCGGTGCGGCGGATCCTGCTGACCCTGCAGCACCTCGGCTTCGTGCACGGCGAGGGCGGGCGCTGGACGCTGACGCCGCGGGTGCTCAGCATCGGGCAGCACTACTCCGCCTCGCACGGGATGATCGAGATCGCGCAGCCGCACCTGCTCCGGCTCGCCGAGCAGACCGGCGAGTCGGCGTCGCTGGCCGCGCTCGACGGCACCGAGGCCGTCTACGTGGCCCGCGTGCCGGTGCGGCGGATCATGAGCATCAACGTGTCGATCGGGACGCGCGTGCCGGCGCACTCGACGTCGATGGGCCGCGTGCTGCTGGCGTGGGCGCCGGACGAGGTGGTCGACCACGTCATCGCCGCCGGACTGGAGGCCCACACCGAGCACACGGTCACCGACCCGGACGAGTTCCGGCGCCGGCTGCGCGACGTCCGGTCGCTCGGCTATTCGGTGGTCTCGGAGGAACTGGAGAAGGGCCTGCTCTCGGCCGCCGCGCCGGTGCGGGACTCCTCAGGGGCCGTGGTGGCCGCCCTGGCCTCCTCGACGTCCAGCGGACGCTCCAGTGTGGAGCAACTGCGGGCCGACGTGGTGCCGCTCCTGGTCAAAACGGCGGACCGCATCAGCGCCGACTTCGGTCACCGCCAGGGCGTCACGTCCGGGCCGATGGTCCGAAAAGGACACGAAGGCTTCTTCTGACGGTCTCGGAGCCGGGAGTACGAGGCGCGCGACGGGCCCACCGCCACCGCATGGTGCCGCCGCCTGAAGCGTCGATCAACGAGCGTTTCACCGCGGTTGATCGCCACCCCGGTGGCGGCGAGGAGACACGTCAAATGCTTGACGCGTGTTACAACCCATCGGCTGTCCAGACGGCCGTCGATCTTGCCAACACCTTGAAGCCGATCAAGGGAGAGGACGAGCTCGAGACCGTGGAGCAGCTGCGGGACTTCCTCGACGAGCATCCCCCGGCCGCACTGGCCGAGCCCGCGGGTCACGGAGCCGGCCGGCGGTGGCGTCTCACCCGCGCCGATCTGGCGGAGGTCCGTGCGTTGCGTGAGACGGTGCGAGCCGTGCTCGAACGAGCGAACACGGACGCGGTCGAAGCCGCGGCCCTGATCAACGACGGTCTGCGCCGCAGCCGAGCCACCCCGGCGCTGCGCCACGATCACGACCGTTGGCGGACCGAGATCACCTCCGACACCGACCGCTGCTCGGCGCACCTGGCCGCGACCACACTCAGCGCACTCGCCTCCGTGATCGCCACACTCGGTCCGGCTCGCCTCGGCGTCTGTGCCGGGCCGGCCTGCCGGGCCACTTTCGCGGACCTCTCGCGCAATGGGTCGAAGCAATCCTGCACACGAACCTGCGCACACCGGGCCAGCGTCACGGCCTACCGGAGCCGGCAAAGCGCGCGTGGAGTCCCGGCACGGCAGGCGCCGGAGTTCCGTGTCCAGGCGATCGCTGATCATGCCGGCTGACCCTCGTCGCCCACGGCGACGCGTGCCGGGCGATGTTCCGTGTGCCGGAACGCCACGGACAGGCGGACCCGATTTGCTGGCGGCGTCAGCGCTCGGCCCACGCTGCCTCGCCGTCCGCCGCGAGCCTTGCGCCGCGGAACGACGTTGATCTTCACGTGCTCAAGCAGCTGTTTGATCTCTGATCGGGTGGGGAACCGCGCTGGCGCTGGCCGCTCTCGGCGCACGGGTGACCGTGGTGGCTCGTCGAATGGACCGCCTCGACGCGCTGGTCGACAAGATCGCCACCACTGGTGGCCAGGCTCTCGCCGTGCGCGCCGACATCACGGACTAGGAACAAGCTCACTCAGCCGTCGCCCGCGCCGTTGAGGCGTACGGCCGTCTCGACACCGTGGTGGCCAACGCGGGCGTCATGATCCTCGGACCGATCACCGGCGCGGACACGACCAACTGGCGCCGGATGATCGAGCTCAACACCCTCGGGCTCACGTACACCGCGCACGCGGCTGCCCCGCACCTGCTGCCCCTCCAGAACCGCGGCGACGTTCAGGAGCGCATGTACGAGCGCCACTCGACGATGGAGCGGCTACGTCCGGCGGATGTGGCGGACGTGATCGCCTTCATCCTGACCAGGCCCCGCCGCGTCGCCGTCAACGAGGTCCTGGTCCGGCCGACGGAGCAGCAGGATTGACCGCCGCGATGCCGGAGCGCCGGCCAGGCCTGCATGGGTGTGCTGCACCCACGCTCCGGGAGCCGGCCGACATTACTGTCGGCGGCGTGGACAGTGAGAACAAGCTCGGTGACTACCTGCGTGCTCGACGGGCGCTCCTCCGGGCGCAGGAGGTCGGTCTGCCCGACGACGGCCCGCGGCGGGTCCCGGGGCTCCGGCGCGACGAAGTGGCGTTGCTCGCCGGCGTGAGCACGGACTACTACATCCGGCTCGAGCAGGGCCGGGAACGGCATCCGTCCGACCAGGTGCTGCGGTCGATCGCCAGCGCGCTGCGACTGGATGACGCCGCCGCGGCGCACCTGTTCCGGCTCGCCCTTCCGGTGTTCGGGGCGAGTTCAGTCACCTCGCTGACGGTCGCTCCGGAACTCGTCCGGCTGATGGACGGCATGCCGGACGTGCCCGCTTTCCTGGTCGGCGCGGCGCAGGACATCCTCGCCGCCAACGCCATGGCCAGGGAGCTCTACCGCGGGTTCGCCCGGTACGACAACTTGCTGCGCATGATCTTCCTCGACCCGTACGCGAGGTCCTTTTACGGCGACTGGGACGCGGCGTCGCGGTTGGCGGTGAGCAACCTGCGGGCATCGTCGTCGCAGTTCCCCGCGGACGAGCACATCGAGCGGGTCGTCGGCGAACTGACCTTGCGCAGCCCGGCGTTCGCGAACCTGTGGGCCCGCTACGAAGTGCGTCCGCGGACCCGCGAGGTGAAGCATTTCCTGCATCCACAGGTGGGGGAGCTGAGGCTGCACTTCGAGACGCTGGCCGTCGCCAGCGCGCCCGGGCAGCACCTGTCCGTTTACAGCGCCGAACCCGGTAGCGCGAGCCACGACGGGCTGGTCCTCCTGCGCCGTCTGGCCGAGCAGGCAGCCACCGCCGACAACGCCGACCAGGACGAGGTCCTGGAGAACGGTGACACCCGATCATGACCGCCTGTGCCGCGGACAGCGTGGGCACCTACGGGATCACCGGGAAGAAGGTCGGTCGCCTGGGCTTCGGCGCCATGCGGCTGACCGGGCTCGGATTCCGGGGCGAGCCCGAAGACCGGCCGGTCGCCCCGAGTACCTCCGCCGGCAGGCGCGGCTGATCACCGACCTCGCCACGGTCCTGAACCGGTACAACCGCTGACCGAAGCTCCGCCGACGTCCTGGTCTACTGCACTCGGCACGACATCGGGTTCATCCCGTGGACTTCCGTCACCGCCGGGCAGCCGGCGCGCCCCATCGCCGCGGTGCACGACGCGCCACCGTCCAATGTGGCGCTGGCCTGGATGCTGCACCACTCCGACGTCGGCCTGCCTGTTCCCGGCACGGCCAAGGTCGCGGACACCTCGCTCCGCCGGAGCAACCCCAATCTCCTGTCTTTCGCTGCTCGATTTCGTGGGCCGCCTGCCTGGCCGCGGGGATAAGAACCGGAAAGGGAATTCATGGAAACCGTCTTCGTGACCTACCGAGCAACCCGGCTCCGCGGTGTCTCTTCCAACGTTGCCGAAGGCGGGACCAAGCAATGAGTTCAACACCGAAAACGCCGGCCCGGACTTGGGTAGGCGTGGTCACACTGCTGGCCGGCACGCTGCTGCCGCCACTGGACTTCTTCATCGTCAACCTCGCCATCCCGTCGATTCAAGACGACCTCGGTGGCGGTGACATCCTGGGCCAGCAGATCGTGGCCGGTTACGCCGCCACCTATGCCGTGACGCTCACCCTCGGCGGCCGGTTCGGCGATCTGTACGGGCGGCGGCGCGCTTTCCTCATCGGAATCGTCGGGTTCGCCCTGGCCTCGCTGATCTGCGGTTCGGCCGGCGCGCCCTGGCTGCTCCTCGCCGGGCGCATCCTGCAAGGTCTGACGGCCGCGCTGATGGCGCCGCAGTCGCTGGCCCTCATTCGCGCGAGCCTCGACGGCCGTGACCAGACGATCGCCCTCGGCTTCCACGGTGCGACCCTTGGCCTCGCCGCGGTCATCGGCCAGTCCCTTGGCGGCCTCCTCGTCACCGCCGATGTCTGGGGGCTGGGCTGGCGAGCGATCTTCCTCATCAACCTGCCCGTCGCGGCGCTGGCTCTGCTGGGCAGCCTGTTCCTGCGCGACCCGCACACCCGGGGCGTGGAAAGGCTCGACTGGGTCGGCGCCGTCCTGCTCTTCGGAGGTCTTGCCGGGATCGTCATCCCCTTGGTCGAGGGGCGCGCGCTGGACTGGCCTTGGTGGTGCTTCGTCCTGGTCGTCGCCGCCGTCGTCCTGCTGCGTAGGTTTTGGCGTTACGAGTCCTCGCTCGGCGGCGACCGGCGCGGTGGTCGCGTGATGCCCCT
This sequence comes from Amycolatopsis sp. NPDC006131, assembly GCF_040614175.1. Lineage (NCBI taxonomy): Bacteria > Bacillati > Actinomycetota > Actinomycetes > Pseudonocardiales > Pseudonocardiaceae > Amycolatopsis > Amycolatopsis sp. NPDC006131. The sequence goes on along the minus strand of NZ_JBEXTX010000059.1, from coordinate 35,514 downwards.
GGTGCCACCCGGAGCGGCCACCGCGCCCGGAGTGCGGATCGCGCTCGTGGCGGTCGCCCTGTTCTACTCGATCGCCGCGTTCTTCCTCATCTTTTCCGAACACGAGCAGACGGTCGGTCGCACGCCGTTGCAGGCGAGCCTGGACATCCTCCCGCTGGGCATCGGTTTCCTCATCGGCCCGCTGACCGTGCCGTACCTCGTGCGGGTGATGGGGCGCCGGATCGCCGCGCTCGGCCTGTGCCTGGAGACCATAGGCTTCCTCGCCTTCGCCGGGCTCGCCGCCGCATTCGAGCACACGGCGTGGACCGCCGCACCCTTGGCGCTCATCGGCTTCGGCCAAGGGCTCGCTCTGCCCGCGCTGATCCGCCTCACGGTCACCCACATCCCTCGCGCGTTCGCCGGGCTGGCCAGCGGCCTGGTCAACGCGACCCTGCAGATCAGCGCCGCCTTGTCGGTCGCGATCGTCGGCGGTCTCTTCTACACCGCTGCCGGCACGTATGGATCGACCGCCGCCATCACCGCGGTGTCGATCCTCATCGCCGCGCTGCTGTTCGGCTCCGCGCTCTTGTCGCTGCGGGCTGAACGTGTCCCGGCCGCGGATACGCTCTCGAAGGTGCTGTCGGTGAGGTAGCCGCTCGACGGGAGGCGACACGACCGAGGAGGTGCTGCGCCAGCCGACGTCGCGCGGATAGCGAGGGTGGACGCCAGCCGGGAATCGCGGGTGCTGCGCAACGACCCGCGCTCCGCCGAAAAAGTCGGCTACCGGGCGAATGCCGCCGCCCGGCGCCTCCGCAGTGGCCGGACCATGACGCTCGGGTTGCTGCTGACCAGGGACGAAATCCGCCGGCTCGCGGATGGTCTGGGCGACGTCCGCCAGACACTGATCAACGCCGACCCGGCGGACAAAGCGGAGGTCTACCGCCGGCTCGGCCTGCACCTGGTCTCCCACCCTGGAATACGAACAGAGCTTCGGACGAGCCTGCGGGGAGCACCTGCACAGCGTCACGCCGGTTCGCTTTGATGGGCAATACGCCGGTCCCGGCGAGTTCGCCGGGAGCGCCGGCGCCACCTCACCGAAGCGCACACGCTTCTCGGTGCTGCGCATGGCGCGGCTGCTGCAACGCCGCGCCGACCTGGAGGTGAAGATCACCCAGGCGCACCGGGACTCGCACGGCACCTACGGGTCGCCGCGCATCACCGCCGAACCGCGTGACCAGGGCGAGGTGGTCACGGCGAAGACCGTCGCCAACATCATGGCCGGGGTCGGGCCGAGGGCATCAGCCCACGCACCTTCAAGGTCGAGACGACAGGTGATCGCGTTGTCACCAGCGGTGTTGATCTCGGCAGTGAGCCGTTCGCCGCGTCGGCCTGGGGCCGGTAGTCGATGGCCACCGCTGCCCCGTCGATGCGAGCCGTCGCACGACCGCCGCGCCGATTCCGCGTGAGCCACCGGTGACCAGCGCTGCCCTGTCCCTCAGCGCACCCGTCGTCCTGCCTTCCGGCCCCCTCACCAAGGCACCCTGCCGTTGTCGTCGAAGAAGCCGCCCGTGGGACACTCTCGCCCGAGCGTGGCCAGCCGCACCACGATCGCAGCGCCCTCGGCTGCGGTCCGAGTCAACTGGAACGGCAGGCCCTTGGCGAAGTCCGTGTCACACGCACCAGGCGCGACCGCGTTCACCAGGATCCCTTCGCGTGACAGCGCTTTTGCGTACTGCACCGTGAGCATGTTCAGTGCCGCCTTCGACACCGGATAGCCCAGCGAACCCGGCATCCGACTCAGGTAGTGGGTGGCATCGGTCGTCCACGTCATCGACGAGGTGCCGCTGGAGACGTTCACGATCCGTGCCGCGGACGAACGGCGCAGCAGCGGGAGCATCGCCTCGATCACGGTGACGACACCGAACAGGTTCGTCTCGAACACCGCCCGCACCCCGTCGAGGTGCGCGGAGCCCGGCGCCTGCGCCCCGAGGTCGCCGGCGATGCCGGCGTTGTTGACCAGGACGTCCAGACGGCCGAACCGCTCGGCGATCTGCTCGGCCGCCGCGCTCACCCCGCGTTGGTCCGTCACGTCGAGGCCGATCGGGTGCGCGATACCACCCGCCGCGCTGATCTCGGCCACCGCCTCGGCGCCCTTCTCCAGGTCTCGGGCACCAACTACCACCGTCATCCCGAGCCTCGCGAGCTGGCCCGCGACGGCCCGCCCGATCCCCTTGTTCGCCCCCGTCACCAGGGCAATCGTCGCGTCATCACTCATACGATCAGCGAATCACCTGTCGTTCCCCTAGGCCAGGACCGGACTGATCTCGCTCGATACCCTCCTTGTATGGACGTCCAGACCCGGGAACTGCGCTACTTCATCGCGGTCGCCGAGGAACTGCACTTCGGGCGGGCTGCCCAGCGGCTGGGCATCGCCCAGCCACCCCTGTCCCGGGCGATCCGCCTGCTCGAACAACGGATGGGGCTCACCCTGCTGGACCGCACCAGTCGCGGGGTGCAGCTCACGGCGGCCGGGGAGGTGTTCTTGGCCGAGGGACGCGTCGCACTGGATGCTGTGGCCGCCGCGGTGCGCCGTGCGCGAAGGGCGGCGGCAACCACTCCGCGGCTGGTCCTGGCGCTCAAACCCGGCAGCGACGCCGACCTGTTGCAGCCGATCCTGGACCGCTACGCTGCCACCCCCGACGCCGTTCCGGTCGATCTCGCCTTCAGTGTCGGCGAACGCGCCGCGATGGTCCGCGACGGCCGCGCCGACCTCGCACTGCTGCACCGGCCGCAGAACGATCTGAGCGGCCTGGACAGCGACGACCTCCACGTCGAAGGCCAGGTCGTGGTGCTTCCGGACGGCCACCCCCTGACCGCCCGCACCGAGGTGTCGATGGCCGACCTGCGCGGCGGAACCCAGCCCCGATGGCCGGAGTCTCGCCCCGAGGTGACCGGCCACCTCGTCACCGACACCGACCAACTGCTGCAGCTTGTCCGGCTCGGGCGGATGGTCGCGGTGCTCCCGGAATCGATCCGTGATCGTCTGCCACCCGGTACGGTCAGTCGTCCTGTCTTCGACGCCGAGCAGGCCACCCTCGTGATCGCTTGGCACCGGGAGTCCACCTCCCGCCAGGTCGCCGCCTTCATCCGCGCCGCGACCTCCGTCAAGACCGAGCTGGAACAGGTCTGACAGGTTACGGCCGGAATACGCCAGCTACCAGCGCTGACCAGCAGCTTTACGCGGCTCGCTCGTACTCGATCATCAGGCCTCCAAGGAGCCGATGTCGCCTGATCAGCTGGAGGCTGAGGTTCGGATTTGAAGGTGAGCACGAACCGTCGGCGTAGCAGTCGCTCGTGGACACGGCGGGGGAACTTGACCGCCTTGATTTCCACGTCAGCCAGGACGGCATCGAACGAGGCCGCGAATTGGCGAGCCCGGTCACGGACAAGAAACCGGAACTCGCCGACCCGCTCCCCCCAGATCCATCACCGGGTTGCGGACCTGTTGTGTGGTCCACACGCCCATCCGGATGGGCGGCTGTACCGAGGATGTGGATGTAACGGCTGCCGACCTCCAACACGAACAACACGTAGATCCGCTTCAGGGTGAGCGCGCGGTCGACGGGGAAGAAGTCGAAGGCCAGCCTCGTCGAGGCCTGCGCAGGAACTGCCGTCAGGTTGTGTCGGTCTGCCGGTCCGGCGCGGGAGGTATGTGCGGTCGCTGCATGAAGAACGAGCGGTGGATGTCTCCATCCGTCCCGCCCGTTTAGTACCGGTGGCCGAGGAGGGAGCTGACCCGAGTCCCCAGCCTGGTGTACGCGGCTGACTCACACCTTCCTTGACGGTGTGTTCGTTCAAGCCCCTGGGGCGGCTCCGCCCGAACCGGCGGGAGTCCTTCCTGACTGCGCTCGACACCGCGGATGACGTCGCCAGCCATGACCGCGTAGAGCAGCGCCAATGGCTGCGGTTGTGACGGTGCCGGAGCTCCTGCACGAACGGGTCGCTGGGATCACCCGCCCTTGCCTGCCCGGGAACGTCGTCCTGTTCGCGAGTGAGATCGGCGAGCTTGTGGCCACCCCGGGTCAGCCGGGCCGATCTCCTCGGTGCGCTACCGCATCTGGCAGTCGACTTTCATCGCGCCGCCCGCGCCGCTTGACCGGCTGTTCGACCTGACGCAGCTGGCGGTTCAGGTGCACTAACCGATCGGGCACCTGGGCGCGGCGACAAGCGACATGGCGCGGCAGGCGGGCGATGAATGCTGTGAAGCGTGTCTCTTGGCCCTGTGGTCCTACGCCGGACTTCCCCGCCGGAAACGCGCGGGCCGTGGAGGCCGGGTCAGCGGTCCTTGTGGTGGTCGGCGGTCAGGCGGTCGAGCCACTCACTCAGCAGGTGTTGCTCCGCACTGCTGAGCGTTGTCTGTTCGGGCAGAAGGGCACGCAGCGCCCGGGCGGCAGAGGCGGGGCTTGCGTCGCGTACGGCGGGTTCCTCGAGGGTGACGGCGGTGATCATCGCTTCCCGGAGGGCGGTCAGGAGGGCGGGGTCGCGTTGATCGCCGGGGAGCGATAGCCAGGTGAGCACTGCTCCGCGGGCGGTCGCGTGGATGAGAGAGGCAGCGAGTTCCTCGCCGACGCGCAGCAGGCCGCTGCTGGCGAGGCGGTGGATGCGATCGAGCAGGATCTCCATGCCGGCTCGGAAGGCGGCCGAGTCCGTGCCGCGCCTGGGTTCGCCGTACATCAGCGTGTACAGCTCGGGATTGGCGAGCCCGAACTCGACGGCGAGGTCCCAGCCCGTGCGCAGGTCCTCGACGGGATCCTCCGGACGGGCGTCGGCGTGTTTGGCCGCGAGGAAGGTGGCGTAGCCGTGTTCGGCCACCGCGTCGAGCAGCCCGTCCTTGTCGCCGAACAGGCGGTAGATCGCTGGGGCCTGTACCCCGGCGGCGGCCGCGACCGCCCTGGTGGTGACCGCCTCGCGTCCCTCGCGCGCGAGCAGGTCCGCCGCCACCTCGACAAGCCGCTGTCGGGACACCTCGCGTGCCGCGACCTGTGCGTCCTCCGATCCATCAACCATGTGTCAATGATATCGAGTACTTGCTTCCACTGATGTTTCCGATGATACCATGATTCGAGTATCGTTGGAAACACCAGTTGAGGAGCTGCTGACATGAGCGACAAGCTGCGTATCGTCGGCCTTGAGGAACACGTGGTCCTGCCCGTTCTGCTCGACGCGTGGGCGGCGGCGGGAGTCCGGCCGAACGTCTACCCCGACGACCACCCGGTCACGCGAAGGCTGTGCGATGTCGGCGATGAACGCTTGGCCGACATGGACGAGCAGGGCATCGACGTCGCGGTGCTGTCCCTGGCCACTCCGGGGGTGCAGAACCTCCCGCCGGCCGATGCCGTGTGCGTCGCGCGCGAGGCCAACGACGCGCTCGCCGAGATCGTCGACGCCAATCCCTCGCGGTTCCAGGCATTCGCCGCCATCCCGACGTCCTCGCCCGAAGCCGCCGTCGAAGAGTTGGAGCGCGCGGTCACCGGACTCGGCTTCCGCGGTGCGATGCTGTATGGCCGCACCGGCGACGCACTGGCCGACGCGCCGCAGTTCGACGACCTCTACGGAGCCGCCGAACGACTTCACGTCCCCTTGCACTTCCACCCCCAGGCGCCGGTGCGTGCGGTCCAAGAGGCGTATTACTCGGGACTGCCCAACGGGGTGGGGGCGGCATTGGCGACCGCCGGGCTCGGCTGGTACTACGACCTGGGTGTGCAGTACCTGCGGATGATTTTCTCCGGGGTGTTCGACCGTCACCCCGGGCTGCAAGTGATCGCCGGGCACTGGGGCGAGGTCGTCCTGTTCTACCTCGACCACGTCGGCTTCCTGGGGGAGATGGCCAGGTTGCAGCGGCCGTTGGCCGACTACTTCCGTCAGAACTTCTGGGTGGCCGGCAGCGGTACGGTCAGCGAGCGCTACCTGCGCTGGACCGCCGAGGTCGTCGGAACCGACCGCATGCTCTACTCGACCGACTACCCGTACACCTTCGGCACCCGGCCCGGCGGCTTCCCCTACCTGGACACCAGCGGCGGCATCGCCAGGTCGTTCCTCGAGAACGCACCCTTCACCGAGGAGGAGAAGGCCGCCATAGGATCCGGCAACTGGGAACGGCTGACCGGCCACCGCAACGCCGACCGCCGGCCCCGCCGACCGGCATGACGGGTGCATGGGGCGTCACCTGGGTTGCGGACGGTGCAGCCACGGCGCCGACGTCGGTAGAGACCCTGTATGCCGGTCTCGCGCATGAGCCGGGCCCGCCTCGGTGGGCGCGCCGAGCGGGCGTTGGTCGCTGGGTACCGGGAGGTGCCGGCCGAGCTGGGACACTCGCTGTGTCCGGAAACCACGACGTGGCCGTGGAAATCGCGAACCTGCCGGACGCCGTCCGCGGCCACGAGGACATCAAGCCCGGCAACGTCGCCGCCTACCGTGACGCGCTCACCGAAGCGCTGCAACGGTTTCGCACACCGGCGAAGGCGGGGGAGTCGTGGTGACCGCGGCCGTCGCCGACGAGCTGCGGGCGTAGCCGCCTGCGGGGCGCGTGATCATCGAGCCGGACGTCATGGTGGCCTACCCGCGCGACCAGGCACCGTGGGCGAGGACGGGCCACCGGCCGGTAGTAGTGGTACGAGCGCTCACCACTAGCACGGTCGCGACGCTGTTCTTCTGCCTGCCGGCGTAGGCGGACGGGCGCGTCCGGCACTGTGTTGGCCCAGGGGGCAGCGGTCCGCGACGGGATCCACCTCACGGTCAGCGACGACGGCCGGGTGCGGTTACGTGTCGCCTACGACGGGACACGCGACGAGTAGACCGACCTGCCAGCGGACACGAAGTCCACCAGCGGTCGGGCCGGTGCGTTCCTGTCAGGGGCTCGGCCGCGACCACTCCGAAGTGCGCTGCGAGTCTGGTGAGCTCGGGCCGAGGCGTCGGGGCGCACGCTTCACGAGCCGCGCCATGACGGCCCCGCCGAACCGCTGCGTCCGCACCCAGTCCGGCGCGAGGTCGCGAGCCTCGGCGAGGTAGCGCAGCGCCTGCCCGATCCTGGTGGAGCTGGAGCGAGGTGGCGGCCAGGCGCAGCCGGTGCCCGGCTTCCCAGAAGGCCTGGCACTTCTCCGCGTGCCTCGGGCACAACCTGCGCCAGCTGGAGCGCCTTCTCCGGGTCTCCTGCTCGTGCCGTGCTGTCGACGAGCTGGAGCGCGGCGACGCGGAGCCTGAAGATCGCCGCCTCACTCGCGCTGTCGCTATGCGCCCGGACTGCGGAGCAGGGCGGGCTGGATCTGTTCCACGGCCTTCACCGCGACGCGCTCGGCGTCCCGCCGCCCGCCCGGATGGCCGACAGGACGAGGTCGATGGCGCTGTCCGCCGCCGTCTGCAGCGTCCGGGACGTGTCCGGGTCCCGTACCCAGCGGAAGATCACTCCCGTGTAGACGTCGCTGAGGGTGCGTGCCGCCTCGGCGACGTCCACCCCCGGATCGACTTCTCCGCGTTCCTGGCCATTTCTGAGCAGAGGTGTCAGGTCGGCCAGCAACTGTGACTCGTAGCGGATGGGGCCGCCCGCCGCGGTCCAGCCGAGCATCATCTGCCTGCTCAGCTCGGGCTCCGCCTCCACCATCCGGCTGATCAGCCGGAAGTAGGCGCGGACCCGTTCCGGCACCGCTTCCTCCGTGGCCTCGGTGATCACCTCCACGGCGCGGTCCGCCATCCGCCGCGTCCACAACATCGGGATGTCGCCCTTGCTGGGGAAGTGGTTGAACGCCGTGCGGCGCGAGGTGCCTGCCCGCTGGGCGATGTCCGCCATCGTGGTGTCCTCGTAGCCACGTTCCACGAACAAGGCCGCCGCGGCCTCGTAGAGCAGATCACGGGTGGCCGGAGCGCGCCGGCCCGCTGCGCCCTGTTCGGTTGCGGTCACCGCCGCCCTCGCCCCTTCCTGATGCTTGACATCGCCTGCACCCGAGTGCAAACATCCCTCGCACAACGACTGCACCCGAGTGCAACGACTCGTCACAAGGGAGTGACCATGTCCAACATAACGTCCTCGATGCGGCCCAGCGACCTCGACCTCTACCACCCGGAAGCGCTGCTCGATCCGTACGCGCACTACGCGAAACTGCGCGAGCTGGGACCGGTGCTCTTCGAGCCGGAGCGCGAGATCTGGCTGGTGCCCGGCTACACCGAGGCGTCAGGTGTGCTGCGCAACCACAAGGAGTTCGTCTCCGGCGACGGCGTCACCTACGAGGGGGTCGGCGACCGGCTCGAACGGTATCCGCTGATCGAGAACGACCCGCCGGTGCACACCCGCATCCGCCGGGCGGTCCAGCCGGCGTTCACCAGGAGCCCGATCGAGCAGCTGCGGCCCGCGATCGAGGCCGCCGCGAAGTCGATCGCCGAGAAAGCCGTCGCGCTCGGCGAGATCGACGCCGTCCAGGCGGTGGCCCAGCCGATGCCCGACAAGGCCATGGAACTGCTGACCGGGCTCACCCCGCCGAGCGCCCAGACGCTGGCCGACTGGAGCGACGCGGTCGTCCGCGCGCAGGAACCGGCGGCGAGCCCGCGCCACTCCGAGCTGCTGATCGAAGCACTGAACTGGCTGACCGAGGTGGGCGTTCCCGGCCTGCCGGCGCACTGCTTCGGCCGGCTGATCACCGAGTCCGGAGGCGCGAACGGGGGGCTCGAAGCCGACGGCTCGGAACGGCTGATGACCCTCGCCTCCATCTGGCTGGCGGGCATCGACTCGACCGGCGCGATGCTGGGCAACGCGATCGACGCGTTCATCGAGCACCCCGACCAGTGGGAGCTGCTGCGCGCCCGGCCCGATCTGATCCCGAACGCGGTCGAGGAGCTGCTGCGCTTCGAGGCTCCCTTCCGCGTCTTCTACCGCCGCACGCGCGCCGAGACCGAGATCGGCGGAACCATGATCCCGGCCGGTGCCGCGGTGTGCGCCGTACTTGCCTCGGCGAACCGCGATCCTCGGCAGTTCCCCGACCCCGACCGGCTGGACGTGACCCGGGAGAACGCCCGCACGCACCTGTCGTTCGGGACGTCGATCCACCTGTGCCTCGGTTCGCCGCTGGCGCGGCTCGAGGCCACGTCGATGCTGACCGAGCTCACTCGCCGGGTGCTTCGGTTCGAGCGCACCGGCGAGCCGGTGCGCTCCCCCAGCCAGACCATGCGCAAGTTCGACTCGTTGCCGGTGCGGCTGGTCCCGGCCCCGGGAGCGGCGTGATGAGCGGCTACTCGAAGGGATCCCACGACCTGGGCGGCGGCTGCCACGCCTGGCTGCTGCCCGACGGCGGCTGGGGGGAGAGCAACACCGGGCTGGTGCGCGGCGCGGGGGTGTCACTCCTGGTGGACACGCTCTACGACCTCCCGCACACCGCGGAGATGCTCGACGCTTACCGCCCGCTGACCGTTGGCCATCCGATCCGGACCCTCGTCAACACCCACTCCGACGGCGACCACTGGTTCGGCAACCAGCTGGTCGCCGGGCCCGACGTGGAGATCGTCGCGTCGGAGGCCGCGGCGGAGCTGATGACTCCGCGCGCGGTGTCCGAAATGGCCTCCCTGCACAACCGCCGGGACCGCGTCGGCCAGTTCATCCACTCAGTCGGCGGCCGCTTCGACCTGTCCGGGATCACCGCGACCCCGCCCACCCGCACCTTCGCCGGCGAGCTCGACCTCGACGTCGGCGGGCGCCAGGTGCGGCTCGTTCAGGTCGGTCCGGCGCACACGCCCGGCGATGTGCTGGTGCACGTGCCGGACGCGAAGGTCGTCTACACCGGGGACATCGTCTTCGTCGGTGGTGCCCCGCTCGTGTGGGCGGGACCGGTTTCGCGGTGCATCGCCGCCTGCGACCGGATCCTCGACCTCGACCTCACCGCGATCGTGCCCGGGCACGGCCCGCTCACCGACAAGGACGGCGTCCGGCTGGTCCGGGACTACCTCGCGTTCGTGGAGGTCGAAGCGACCAAGCGGTTCGAGGAAGGGCTCAGCGTCGAGCAGGCCGTCGCGTCGATGGACCTCGGCCGGTTCGCGGCGATGTCCGAGCAGGGACGGATCGCGGCCAATGTGCTCAACGTCTACGAGGAGCTCGATCCGGACAGGCCGCGCGCGGACCGGCTGGAGCAGTTCAGCCGGATCGCCGCATTCGAACTCGGAGAGCAGGCATGAAGATCGCGCGAATCCAGATCGAGGGAACGACCAGGGTGGGCATCGTCGACGGCGACCAGGTGCAGCCGCTCGCCGCGGACACCGACATGTGCGAGCTGCTCGCCGCGACCCCGGCACAGCGCACGGAGCTCGTCCAGCGCGCCACGGAGGGCGAGCCCCGCCCACTGTCCGAGGTGCGGCTGCTCGCGCCCGTGCAGCCCAGGACGCTGCGGGACTTCCTCACCTTCGAGGAGCACCTGGAAGGCAGCCTGAAGCTGCTCGGCGCGCCGGCGCCCCACCCCGCCTGGTACGACCAGCCCCTGTTCTACTTCTCCAACACCAACGCGGTGAAGGGACCCGACGACCCGGTCGCGGTGCCACCGGGGTGCCGGCTGCTGGACTTCGAGCTGGAGCTGGCCGCCGTCATCGGTAAGCCCGGCAAGGACTTGAGCCCGGAGCAGGCGGCCGAGCACATAGCCGGGTACACCCTGTTCAACGACTGGTCCGCGCGGGACCTGATGTCGCCGGTGGTCCCGGTCGGCATGGGGCCGGTGAAGGGAAAGGACTTCGCCAACACCCTCGGGCCGTGGATCGTCACCGCCGACGAGCTCGCGCCCTACCGCCGCGACGGCCGGCTGGCGCTGGAGATGCACGCGGAGCTCAACGGCGCCGCGCTGCCCGCGGGCGGGGACAACTCGGCCAACATGTCCTGGTCGTTCGAGGAGATGGTCGCGTTCGCCTCGCGCGGCGCGGAGCTGGTGCCCGGTGACGTGCTCGCCTCGGGGACCTGCGGAGCCGGCTGCCTGCTCGAATACTGGGCCCACACGGACAGCGAGGAGCCCCCGCCGCTGCGGCCGGGCGACGTCGTGACGCTGGTCGCCGAGGGCATCGGTTCGGTGTCGAACCGGATCGTCGCCGGGGCCGAACCGGTGGCCGTGCCGAGGGCCCGGGTGGGGCAGCGGCGACGTGCGCGCCCGTGGAACACCGCGGGGTCGTCGTGAGCGCCGAGGTCTGGACACCGACAGCCCAGGCGGCCGCCGAGGCGACGATCACCGCGTTCGCCCGCTTCGCCGGGAGGCGGGGCGGCCCGCCACCCGGCGCGTCCTACGAGGAGCTGTGGCGGTGGTCGGTCGACGACACGGCCGAGTTCTGGAGCGCCGTGGCCGAGTTCTGCGAAGTGGCTTGGGACACCCCGCCTGACGCGGTCACCGATGGTGCCTCCATGCCGGAAACTCGCTGGTTCCCTGGCGGGCGCCTCAACTACGCCGCCCAGGTGTTCCGGACCCCGCGCACCGGCGCGGCGGTCGTGGGTCACGACGAAACCGGGATCAGCCAGACCCTGACCTGGGCGGAGCTGGAGGCGCAGGTGAGCGGCCTCGCCGCCACCCTCGCCGGGCTGGGGGTCAGGGCGGGCGACCGGGTGGCCGGGTACTTGCCCGACCGCCCCGAGGCGATCGTGGCCTTCCTCGCCACGGCGAGCGTGGGGGCGGTCTGGGCCGGCTGCGGCACAGACCTGGCCGGGGACGCCGCCCGAGCCCGCCTCGCCCAGCTGGACCCGGCTGTCCTCATCGCCGCCTCGGGCCACCACCATCGGGGGCAGTGGATCGACCGCACCACCGACGTGCGGAAGCTGCGGGAGGGATTGCCGACTCTGCGTGCGACCGTGCTCGTCGGCGACGGTCACCCGACGGACGGGACCACCCTCACGTGGGCGCAGGCCGTCTCTCCGCCCGCACAACGCGTGGAGCCGGTGCCGGTACCCGCGGAGCATCCGCTGTGGGTGCTGTTCACCTCGGGAACGACCGGCCCCCCGAAGGGCATCGTGCACAGCCACGCCGGCGTTGTCGTCGAGCACCTCAAGACCCTGAGCCTGCATCTGGAAGTCCGGCCAGGGGACCAGTTCTTCTGGTACACGACGCTGAACTGGATGATGTGGAACCTCCGGGTGGGCGGGCTGCTCCGGGGAGCGACCGTCCACTGTTTCGACGGCGCGCCGACCGTGCGCGCGCTCTGGCAGGTCGCCGAGCGTGGCGGGGTCACGCACCTCGGGCTGAGCCCCGGCTATCTGAGCGCCTCTCGCGACGCGGGGCTGCACCCCGCCGCGGACTTCGATCTCCCGGCCCTGCGGGTGGTCGGGTGCACTGGATCCGTGCTCACCGCCCCGTTGCACCAGTGGGCGGCCGAGGAACTCGGCCCGGAGGTCCTGGTCGGGTCCACCACCGGCGGGACGGACGTGGTCAGCGGGTTCGCCGGCTTCGCGCTCACGGTGCCCATCCGGGCCGGGGAGATCGCCGTCCGCTGTCTGGGGGTCGATCTCCAGGCCTGGTCTGCTGACCGGAAGCCGCTGACCGACGCGGTGGGGGAGCTGGTCGTCACCTCACCGATGCCGTCGATGCCGCTCCGCTTCTGGAACGACCCGGACGGCAGCCGCTACCGCGGCGCCTACTTCGAGGAATTCCCCGGGGTGTGGCGGCATGGCGACTGGGTGACCGTGACCGGCCGCGGATCGGTGATCGTGCACGGCCGCTCGGACGCCACGCTCAACCGGCACGGCATCCGCATGGGCAGCGCCGACATCTGCCAGGCGGCCGAGGACCTTCCCGAGGTCGGTGAGGCGCTGGTGGTCGGCATCGAGGAACCCGACGGGGGCTACTGGATGCCGATGTTCGTCACTCTCTCCGGCGGACGGCACCTCGACGAGGAACTCGCTGCCGCGGTGCGGGCCGCGGTGCGCGACCGGGTGTCACCGCGGCACGTCCCCGACGAGGTGATCGAGGCACCGGGGATTCCGCACACCCGCACAGGCAAGAAGCTGGAAGTCCCGGTCAAGAACATCCTGCGGGGCTTCACCCGAACGGTCCAGAAGGACGCCGTCGACCGGCCCGAACTCCTGGAGTTCTACCGGCAGACCGGCGAGAACCGCCGCCGCACCAGATGAGGAAAGCCATGCCCATTCCCGAGACCTTCGAAGCGGTCGTGCTCGGCAAGGAGACCGTGGCCGACGGAGTCGTCCTGCTCACGCTAGGTCGGCCGGACCGTGGCGAGCTCCCGGCGTGGCAGCCCGGGGCGCACATCGACCTGCACCTGGGCGAACCGCCGGTGATCAGGCAGTACTCACTGTGCTCTTCACCCACCGAGCGCGACCGCTACCAGGTCGCGGTCCTTCGTGAACCGGACAGCCGCGGTGGATCAGCGTATGTCCACGACGGACTGACGTTGGGGGACACCATCCTGGTGAGCCTGCCGCGCAACAACTTCGCGCAGATCGAGGCGAAGCGCTACGTCTTCGTGGCCGGCGGCATCGGCATCACGCCGATGCTCCCGATGATCGAGGCAGCGCGGCGCGCGGGTGCGGACTGGACGCTGCTCTACGGCGGGCGCACCGCCGCATCGATGGCGTTCACCGAAGAACTCGTGGCAACCGGGGGAGAGCGGGTGTCCCTGCGTCCGCAGGACGAGTACGGACTGCTCGATTTGGCGAGCCTGCTCGCCGAGCCCGCCCCGGACACGGCTGTCTACTGCTGCGGCCCTGAGCCACTGCTGAAGGCCGTGGAAGCGCACTGCGCCTCCTGGCCGAAGGGGACACTGCACGTGGAGAGGTTCTCCCCGGCGGAGGGAGCGCTCGACGGCCCGACGACCGAGTTCGACGTGGAATTCGCGCAGTCCGGCGTGACGCTCACGATCCCGCCGGGCCGCTCGATCATCGCGGTCGCCGAGGAGGCCGGGATTCCGGTCGTCTACAACTGCGAAGAAGGCACCTGCGGGGTCTGCGAGACACCAGTCCTCGACGGCGCCCCCGACCACCGCGACTCGGTGTTGACCGATCAGGAACGCCAGGCGGGCTCATGCATGATGATCTGCGTGTCCCGCGCCCGCTCGCCCCGCCTGATCCTCGATCTGTAGGGAGTTTCGTGTGCGTGCTGGTCATTTCGGGTGAGCTGGGAGAGGTCTGCCCTGCTGGGGCCGAGGAGGTGACGTCAGCGCGACGGACAACGCTGCTGGTGCGGCGACCTGCGGACGCCGGGATCACCTGCTCGACAGTGGACACTTCGCGCTGGAGAGCCACCTCGACCTGATCACCGGCCACATGCGCGTCTCTCTCGTTCGCGTTCACCCGGGCTGATACCGGAACCTCCGGCTGGCCGCCGGAGGAGGCCACCCGGAGGCGGCATCGGCTACCGCCGGTGCGACCACACTCATATCGTAGGTGTGCCAGCTTCAGCGGAAGGGGGTCGACATGGGCGTCGACGGGTTCGAGGCGACCGCCGTGGCCGGCGAGCTGCCGAGCGCGGCGGAAGCCGAGATCCGGGATTCGTGGCGCCGCTCCTGGCGGTCCGGGGTACGGCCCGACCTGCCACTCGAGCGGCTCGACGCGGTGGACGTCGACCAGCGAAGCCGCCTGTTGCGGGCCGCGTTGCCCGTGCTCGACCAGGTTGCCGCCGAACTCGGCGAGACGGCCTACTTCACCGTCCTGGCCGACAGCGCCGCCCGGATCGTCCACCGGGGACGCATCAGTTCGCGCACGGCCGACATCCTCGACGACACCGGGGTCGTCCTGGGCAGGCGGTTCACCGAGGACACGACCGGCACCAACGCCATCGCCACACCGTTTGAGCTTCGCCGGGGCGTGGCGGTGCGTGGCGGCGAGCACTTCGCCCGGTCGCTGCGCGGCTACAGCTGCTATGGCTACCCGATAGTGCACCCCGCGACGCGGCGGCTCGAAGGCGTCCTCGACCTCGCCGGGCCGGCAGGTGGCGAGAACCCGCTGTTCGGCCCGTTTCTTCGGCAGGCCGTCCGGCAGATCGAAAGCGCGTTGCTGGCCGACTCCCGTGATTCCGAACGACGTCTCCTCGACGCGTTCAACCGGGCCGTGGCCAGGCGTGGCGAACGGGCGGTTCTGGCGCTCGGCGATGACGGCGTGGTGCTCGCCAACCAGCAGGCACTGGACCACTTCGACGCCCTCGACCACGAGCGACTCCGGGAGCTGGCACATGGGCCGCGGTGGGACGGGAAGTCCCGCGAGGTGGTCTTCGAGACGGCGCACGGGATGCGGTTGCGACTGACGCTCGAACCCGTGGGCGGGCACGGAAACGTGCTGATCCGGTTCACCCCCGCCTACCGGTCGCATCCCGTGGTTCCCCGGAGGCAGGCCACCGCCCGCGACGTCCTCGACCGGGAACTGGCGAGATACCGCGCGGCGCGCGTGGCGACCTTCATCGCGGGAGAAGCCGGAACCGGGCGCACCCGGACGGCGCACAGCCTGGCATCCGGTACCGGCGCCGAGGTGGTGACCGTCGGCGGCCATGAACCGGTCGACGCGTCCACCTGGCTCCACCGGGTCCGCAGCGCCGCCGCCTCCGGCGCGCTGGTCGTCGTCGAGGGTGTCGAACTGCTCGACGACACCGTGGTGCAGGCGCTCGGGGAGTGCGTCGCGCAGGGGATCTGGACGGCGATCACGGGGCCGCCGGTGGATCGTCTCGGTCCACGGCACCGGCACCTCGCCTTCCGGTGCCCCGGACGTCTGGAACTGCCGCCCCTGCGCGAGCGGCGCGCGGACATCCCGGCGCTGGCCCGGGCGATGCTCGCCGAGGCGACGAGCGGGTCCGCCCGGTTCACGCCCGCCGCCCTGGCGTGCCTCGCGGAGCTGGACTGGCCCGGCAACCTGCGGGAGCTCGATCATGTCGTACGCCGGGTCGCCGCCAAACGCAGCACGGGCGACATCGTCGCCGGTGACCTGCCGCGGGAGTACCGCGGCGCCCCCGCCAAGGCTCGCCTTACTCCCTGGGAACGGTCCGAGCACGACGCGATTCTGGCCGCTCTCGAACGCAACCAGGGGAACAAGACCCGCGCGGCCGAGGACCTCGGCATCAGCCGTGGAACGCTGTACAACCGGATCAGGGTGCTGCGGATCCGCGTGTGAGCGTCCCGCCGGTGTGCAAAGTTTGAACGGTTCCACCGGCGCCGCCTCGGACAGCATCGTGCCTGTCCGGATGAGCACGGAACACCGTGCTCTGGCTCCAACGGCGGAGGTGGAACGATGACTGTTGTCTCCCAGCCGGTTCTCCATCCACGGGTGGACAGCTTTCTACGGGAACCGAAGAGGCTGCTGATCGGCGGTGAGTGGGTCGCGGCGGTGTCGGGCAGGACGTTCACGACGCACGATCCGGCGACCGGGCGGGTGCTCGCGGAGGTGGCCCACGGGGAGGACGCCGACGTCACGCGCGCGGTGACCGCGGCCCGGCGCGCGTTCGACGACGGGCCCTGGCGGCGCTTCACGCCCCTGGAACGGCAGCGGCTCCTGTGGCGCGTTGCTCAGGCACTGGCCGCGCGGGCCGACGAGTTCGCCCAGATCGAGGCGCTGGACAACGGAAAGTCGGTGTCGGTCGCCGAGCACGTCGACATCGCCTGGGCGGTCGAGATCCTCGAGTACTACGCGGGGTGGGCGACCAAGATCGAGGGCAGCACGCCGCAGGTGTCGATGCCGTTCGCGCCGGGCGGGGTTTTCCACGCCTACACGCTGCGTGAGCCGGTCGGCGTGGTCGGGCAGATCGTGCCCTGGAACTTTCCCCTCCTGATGGCAGTCTTCAAGATCGCGCCGGCGCTGGCCACGGGTAACACTGTCGTGCTCAAGCCCGCCGAGCAGACCCCGCTGTCGGCGCTGCTGCTCGGTGAGCTGCTTGCCGACGCCGGGCTTCCGGACGGCGTGGTGAACATCGTGACCGGGTTCGGCGACGCCGGCGCCGCGCTGGTGCGCGACGAGCGGGTCGACAAGATCGCGTTCACCGGCTCCACCGAGGTGGGCAAGGAGATCGTCCGGGCGGCGGCGGGCAACCTCAAGCGTGTCTCGCTCGAACTCGGTGGCAAGAGCCCCAACGTGGTCTTCGCCGACGCCGACCTCGACCTGGCGGTGCCCGGCGCCGCGAACGCGATCTTCTTCAACCACGGCCAAGCCTGCACCGCGGGCTCACGCCTCTACGTCGAGGACACGATCTTCGAGGAGTTCACCGCGAAGGTCGCCGACATCGCTGCGGGTCTGCGCGTGGGGTCCGGGCTCGATCCGGCCACTGAGATCGGCCCCCTGATCTCCGCCGACCAGCGCGACAAGGTGATGGGCTACGTCGACGAGGGGCTCGCCGAGGGGGCTCGTGCCCTCTCCGGCGGCACCCGGCTCGACCGGGACGGGTTCTTCGTGGCGCCCACCGTCCTGGTCGGCGTCGGGCCGGAGTCCCGCGTGGTGCAGGAGGAGATCTTCGGTCCGGTCGTCGCGGCTCAGCCCTTCACCGCGGCCGACGGCGTCACGGCGGCCGCCAACGACACCGTCTACGGACTCGCGGCCGGGATCTGGACGCGCGATTTGTCCAAGGCGCACCGCACCGCGCGCGAGATCCGCGCGGGGTCGGTGTGGGTCAACCAGTACAACGGCTTCGACACCACACTGCCGTTCGGCGGTTACAAGCAGTCCGGCTGGGGCCGCGAGCTCGGAGCCGGCGTCCTCGAGCTCTACCTCGAGACCAAGGCCGTCAACATCGCCCTTTGACCGGGCACACACTACTTCCGCAACGTCGCGAAAGGACATTTGAGATGAAGACGAAAGCAGCGGTGAGCCTGGGGGTGCACCGTCCGTTCGAGATCATGGAACTCGACCTGGACGGCCCCGGCGAGGGCGAGGTCCTGATCAAGAACGTGGCTGCCGGGTTGTGCCACTCGGATCTGCACCTCACCGACGGCGACATGCCGCCGCGGTACCCGATCGTCGGTGGCCACGAGGGCTCCGGCATCGTCGAGGAGGTCGGCCCCGGCGTCACCAAGGTCAAGCCCGGCGATCACGTGGTGTGCAGCTACATCCCCAACTGCGGGATCTGCCGGTACTGCGCCTCGGGCCGGTCCAACCTCTGCGACCTCGGCGCCACGATCCTCGAAGGCCGGTTCCCCGACGGATCGTTCAAGTTCCACAAGGACGGGGTGGATTACGGCAGCCTGTGCCTGCTCGGCAGCTTCGCGGAACGGTCGACGGTCTCTCAGCACTCGGTGGTGAAGATCGACGACTGGCTCCCGCTCGAGACGGCCGTGCTGGTCGGCTGTGGCGTGCCCGCCGGATGGGGGAGCGCGGTGTACAACAACGGCCTTCGTGCCGGTGACACGGCGGTGATCTTCGGCATCGGCGGGCTGGGCATCAACGCCGTGCAGGGCGCGGTCATGGCCGGGGCTCGGCACATCGTCGCCATCGACCCGGTGCCGTTCAAACGCGACACCGCACTGAAGTTCGGCGCCACGCACGCGTTCGCCACCGCGGAGGAGGCGCACGACGCGGTCCGGGAGATGACGTGGGGCCAGATGGCCGACGGCGCGCTGATCTTCGTCGGCACCCCGGACGAGAAGATCATCGCCGACGCGTTTGCCATCATCGGCAAGGGCGGCACGGTCAGCCTGGCCAGCCTCGCCGATCCGGCGAAGCTCACGGTCCACGTCTCGGGCATGGAGCTGACCCTGATGGAGAAGACCATCAAGGGGTCGTTGTTCGGCTCGTCCAACCCGCAGTACGACATCGTCCGCCTGCTGCGCCTCTACGACGAGGGCAAGCTCAAGCTGGACGAGCTCGTCACGCAGCGGTACCGCCTGGAGGAGGTCAACCAGGGGTATGAGGACCTGCGTGCGGGCAAGAACATCCGCGGCGTGATCATCCACGATTCCTGATTCGCCTGGGCAGGGGTAGGCCTGGACGCCAGGGCCTACCCCTGCCCTAGTCGATACCTATATACGTAACGATCTATGCTATTGCGTATTCGCTCGGAATTTGCCAGAGTGGGGGAGCAGTGCGGCGAAAGGGACTCGATGAAGGTCTACGAGCAGGTGTCCTCGTTGCTCCGCGCGTCTGGAGTGGACACCGTCTTCGGTCTCATGGGCGACGCGAACATGTACGTCAGCAGCGCCTTCGAAAACCAGGGCGGCCAGTTCGTCCGGGTGGCGCACGAAGCAGGTGCGGTCGCGATGGCCGACGTGCACGCACGCATGAGCGGCCGTCCCGCGGTCGCCACAGTCACCCACGGGCCCGGGTTCACCAACACGCTGACCGCTCTCGTCGAAGCGGCCCGGTTCCCGTCGCCGGTACTGCTGGTCACCGGTGATCCTCCCGCGGAGGCCACGCACCTGCAGCGGCTCGACATCGGCGCTGTCTGCTCGGCGCTGGGGGTCGTCCACGAGCGGATCCACCGCCCGGACACTGTCGTCCGTGATTTCGGGCGCGTGATGCGCCGGCTGAGCACCTCGGCGGCTCCGGTGGTGCTCAACATCCCGCTGCCGGTGTCTGTGTCGGAGGCGGTGTCAGCGGGGCAGCCGCTGGAGCCGGTGTGGCTGCCCGCCGGCACGACGGTGCCGGAGAGCGCGCTCGACGGTGCGCTCGGTCTCGTGGCGTCCGCCACCCGGCCGATCGTCGTGGCCGGCCGGGGCGTCGTGGCCGCTTCGGCCGAATCCGCGGTCGCGGAACTGGCCGACCTGCTGGGGGCGCCGCTGTTCACCACGGCGCTCGGACGTGGGCTGTTCCGGGGGCATCCGCGGCACTTGGGCATCCTGGGCACGTTGGCCCATGAATGCGCCAGCCAGGTGTTGATGGACAGCGACTGCGTGCTCGCGGTCGGCGCGAGCATGAACAAGTACACGACCATGGGCGGGGAACTGGTCCAGGGCAAGCGCCTGGTTCAGATCGATCTCGATCCGGCCAAACTCGGCTGGCTCGTGCAGCCCGACGAAGGTGTCGCCGGTGACGCCGCCGCGGTCGTGGCCGCGATGACCGCCGAACTCCGCGCCGCGGGAGTTTCCGGAAGCGGCTCGTGGCGAGACCGCGGCGCCGCCGCCGCGAGCGCTATGGCCGAGTGGACCCCGCAGGACCGGCGACCGGCGGACGGAACGATCGACATCCGCACGGCGAGCCTGCTCCTCAATCGCGCACTGCCCGCGGACTGCGCGATCGTCAGCGATGTCGGACGATTTGTCGCCGGTGCCTGGCCCTACCTGGATCGCTGCGCTCCTGGCCGGTTCACCGCCATGACCGGGTTCGGCTCGATCGGTCTGGGGCTCGCCGGAGCGATCGGTGCGGCGGTGTCCGGGGTATCCGGGCTGACGGTGGCTCTCGTGGGTGACGGCGGCTTCATGATGCACGCCTCCGAACTCGCGACGGCGGTGCGGCATCGTCTGCCCCTGCTCGTGCTGGTCTTCGACGACGGCGCCTACGGGGCGGAGTACCACAAGCTCGAGACCCAGGGGTTCGATCCCCGCCACTCCTACAACGACTGGCCCGACGTGGCAGCGGTCGCCGCGGGAGCAGGCGCGGACACCCACGTGGTGGAAACGCCGGAGGACATCGATGTCCTGGCCAAGCGCGTGCCCGGGCTGGAGCGCCCGCTCGTCGTGGACATCCGCCTCGACCCCACCCACCGCATTCCCTTCTGAGAGGCGGTAACCGTGACCGAAGCGTTGGTGATCGGCCGCGACGGGCCGGTGCAGATCTGGACCATCAACGTTCCCGGCGCCGGCAACGCAGTCTCCGGGCCGGACTTCATCGCCGCGCTGGAGCGCGCGGTCGACGACGTCAACCAGAACACCGAAGCGTGCGCGGTGATCCTCACCGGCGCTGGGCACATCTTCTCCGCAGGCGGGAACGTGCGCGAGATGGCCGACGGCACCGGCGTGTTCGGCCTCGACCCCCTCGCGCAGCGCCACGGGTACGTCTCGGGGATCCAGCGGATCCCGCGTGCCATGGTGCGCTGCGAAGTGCCAGTGATCGCCGCAGTGAACGGCGCCGCCGTCGGGGCCGGCTGCGATCTGGCGATGATGTGCGACGTCCGGATCGCCGCCAGGTCGGCCTCGTTCGCGGAGAGCTTCGTCCAACTGGGACTGATTCCCGGGGACGGGGGAGCCTGGTTCCTTCCCCGGGTGGCCGGCGCCGGGCGAGCGGCCGAGATGACCTTCACCGGTGACCGGGTCGACGCCGCCACCGCGTTGGACTGGGGTTTGGTGAGCCGCGTCGTGGACGACGCCGAGCTGCTCCCCGCGGCCCGGGAGCTGGCGCGCCGGATCGCCCGCAACCCACCCCACGCGCTGCGGATGGCCAAGCGGCTGCTGACCGAGTCCCGCTCCGGAACCCTCGAATCGGTTCTCAACCTGGCAGCCGCGATGCAGCCGCTCGCGCACCAGGACCCGGAGCACCGTGCGCGCGTGGCGCGGTGGAGGCAGCGGCGCGGCCCGGTTACGGCGTGACGACAGAACACACGAAGGGAGCGGAACGCGTGACGACAGCGGAGCCGGCCGGAGCGCTGGCCGGAGTGACCATCCTGGACCTGACCACCGTCGTGATGGGGCCCTACGCGACCGCCATCCTCGGTGACCTGGGTGCCGACGTCATCAAGGTGGAGTCGCTCGACGGGGACATGACGCGGCGGATCGGTGCCCGGCGCAACCCGGGCATGAGCGCCATGACGCTGACGCTGCAACGCAACAAACGAAGCATCGCCTTGGACCTCAAGAAGCCGGAGGGCCGGGCGATCCTGGAGCAGCTCGTGCCGCTGGCCGACGTGGTGGTGACCAACCTGCGGCCCCGGTCCCGGAAACCGCTCGGGCTGACCTACGAGGCGCTGCGGGCCTTGCGGCAGGACGTGATCCTGTGTACGGCACAGGCCTACGCGGAGGACAGTCCGCGG
Organism: Amycolatopsis sp. NPDC006131; assembly: GCF_040614175.1. Lineage (NCBI taxonomy): Bacteria > Bacillati > Actinomycetota > Actinomycetes > Pseudonocardiales > Pseudonocardiaceae > Amycolatopsis > Amycolatopsis sp. NPDC006131. Next base: position 13,651 of record NZ_JBEXTX010000059.1, on the reverse strand, counting down.
CGGGACCACCCGGCCTACGACGACATGGTGCAGGCCGCGTCCGGTGCGGCGTCGCTGGCCGAACGAGTCGACGGAGAGCCGCGGTACGCACCGTACGTGATCGCCGACAAGGTCAGCGGACTCCACATGGTGATCGGCATCCTCGCCGCCCTGGCCCACCGCGCGGCCACCGGGAGCGGGCAGCACGTGGAAGTCCCCATGGTGGACACGATGATCCACTTCAATCTGGTGGAACACCTCGGCGGGCACGCGTTCGACCCCGCCGAGGGCGACTTCGGGTGGGGCCGGGTCCTCGTCCCGGAGCGGACTCCCTACCGCACCGCCGACGGGTACGTCTGCCTGATGCCCTATTCGGACGCCAACTGGGCCGACTTCTTCGAGGTGGCCGAACTCGGCCACCTGCGTGACGACCCGCGCTTCGCCGACGTGAACTCGCGCCACGGCAACATGAGCGAACTCCACGCCGAGATCCATGAAGTGACACCGAAGCGCACCACGCAGGAATGGCTCGACCTCTGCCGGGAACGCAACATCCCGGCCGCGGCGCTGCTCGACCTGAGCCGGGTGAACGACGATCCCTATGTCCGGGAGCAGGCGCTGCTCACGCCCGAGCAGCACCCGACCGAAGGCGCCTACTTCAGCCCCGCCCACCCGGTGCGCATGAGCGAATCGCCGGCCGTTCTCCGCCGGCATGCCCCTCGGCTGGGGGAGGACACCGCGGAGCTGCTGTCCGCCATCGGGTACAGCCGCGACGACATCGACGATCTGGTGCGGCAGGGCGTCACGGTGGTGGCGGCATGAGCCTGTCGATGCCCTCGGTCGTCGAGCCGGATCCGGCACTGGCCGGACTGCGTGCCGAGGTCCGGAACTTCCTCGCCGAGCGGCGCGACTCCGGCGCCTTCACGCCGAGGGTCGACGCGTGGCTGACCGGGTGGTCCCGGGACTTCAGCCGCTCGCTCGCGGAGCGCGGCTGGGTCGGGATGACGATTCCGCGGACCTACGGCGGCCGCGGCCGCGGGTTCCTGGAGCGTTTCGTGGTCACCGAGGAGTTGTTGGTGGCAGGTGCGCCGGTCGCGGCGCACTGGGTCGCCGACCGGCAAGCGGCGCCGTCGCTGTTGCGCTTCGGCAGCGAGGATCAGAAGAAGTCGCTGTTGCCCGCGATCGCCGCGGCCGAATGCTCCTTCGTCATCGGCATGAGCGAACCCGACACCGGGTCCGACCTGGCCGGGGTGCGGAGCCGGGCGGTGCCGATCGACGGCGGGTGGCTGCTCAACGGCACCAAGGTGTGGACCTCGGGGGCCCACCAGGCGGATCTGATCGTGGTCCTCGCGCGGACCAGCGGATCCCACGGAGACCGGCACCGGGGGCTGTCCCAGCTGATCGTCGATCTGCGTGCGCCTGGGGTCGTGGTGCGGCCGATCGTCTCGATGAGCGGCGAGCACCACTTCAACGAGGTCGTGTTCACCGACGTGGAAGTCCCGGAGGAGAACCTGCTGGGGCAGGAGGGTGACGGCTGGCTCCAGGTGACCTCGGAACTGGGGTTCGAACGCAGCGGCCCGGAGCGGTTCCTGTCGACGGTGCCGCTGGCCGGTCTGCTCCGGCGCGCGGTGCGCGCCGGGGACGCCGACGCCGACCCCGCACTGGGGCGGATCATCGCCCGCCTGCACGGGCTGCACCACATGTCGCTGGCGGTGGCCGCGGCCCTGGAACGAGGAGAGGACGCGGATGTGCCGGCCGCGATGGTGAAGGTCCTGGGCACGACGCTGGAAGGAGATCTGGTGGAACTGGCGGACCTGCTGGCCGCGCGGCGGGACGGCGAACTGGCCGCGGCCATCGCCGCCGCGGTGGTTCAGCGTCCCGGCTTCACCCTGCGCGGAGGCACGAACGAGATCCTGCGGGGCGTGATCGCGCGCGGTCTGGGGTTGCGATGAGCACGCTCCGGGACCAGGTCGACGCAGACCTGCGCTCGTTGATCGAAGCCGTTCTGCAGGCACACGACTGCGGCGACGACGCAGGCCTGTGGCGCAGGCTCGCCGAACTCGGTCTGGGGGAGCTGACCGGACGGGAGGAGCGGGGCGGCAGTGGCGCGACCTGGCGGGAAGCCGCGGAGCTGGTCAGGGCGCTCGCCCGCCGCGGCTGCGACCTGCCGGTCGGGGAGAGTGACCTGGTCGCCGGCCGGCTCCTCGACGAGGCCGGCGTTGCGGCCGCGACTCCGGCGTTGCGCGGGTGGGCGGTGGAAGACGGCGAGGAGGTGCCGACTGCCTCGCACCCGCTGGTGGAACGGATGGTCGTTCTGCGGCGGACGACCAGCGGCTGGCGCCTGGCCGACGTTCCGGCCAGCGCAGCGCCACCGGGCGCGGCGAGATGGCACGAGGTGAGCGCGGAGACCGTCGACCGTGCTCACGCTTTGGCGGCGCTCGTGCGGGCCGTGCAGATCACCGGCGCGATGGAAGCCGTCCTGGACCTCGCCGTCGAGCACGCCCGCACGCGTGAGCAGTTCGGGCGACCGGTCGGCAAGTTCCAGGCGGTACAGGGGCTGCTGGCCACGCTGGCCGCCGAGGTCGCGCTCGCCCGTTCCGCTGTGGACGCGGCCGTACTCGTAGCCGCCGCCCCCGCCACCCCGCTGGAGGAGCTGCTCGCCTCGGTGGCCGTGGCGCGCTCCTGCGCCGGGCACGCGGCCGAACCGGTCGTCCGCAACGCCCATCAGGTCGTCGGTGCCATCGGTACCACACAAGAACACCCGTTGCCCGGCCTCACCAGGCGCATCCTCGGCTGGCGTTCCGCGGACGGGGGCACCCGCGCCTGGGACCGGGCGGTGTTGCAGGACAGCCTCGACGGCGTTTCGTCCAGTGCACTGGACCTGTTCCCCGAAGAAGTGGAGGAAAGATCATGACCGAAAACCGGACCCGGCAGATCCCGGAGGGCATGACCGCGCACGCGATCGCCCTCGAGGACGGCGCGGAGATCCCCGGCCGGCGCTCGTTCGCCCGGTACTTCGACCTCGGTGTCGCCGAGGCGAGTCAGGGGCTCGTCAGCACGCAGGTCACCAAGATGCGCAGCGGCATGGTCAAGGAGACCGGCTGGCACTACCACGACTGCGATTTCCAGTGGCTGTACGTCACCAAGGGCTGGCTCGAGCTGCAGTTCGAGGACGGCGAGACCCGGCGCATCGGCGAGAACGGCGTGTGCTTCATCCCCGGCGGTTACCGGCACAACGAGACGGCCACCTCCGATGACCTCGAGTTCATCGAGATCTTCATGCCGCCGAAGCCGCGGACGGTCGCGGTCGACTCGCCGCTGTGAGTTCGGCGGTCCCCGCCTCCCCGCCTCCCCGGGGCGGCGGGGACCGCCGTCTGGATCCATCCACGTGCAAGGAGGCTCGTCTTCATGGATCTCGGATACCTAGCCGGACAGTCGGTTCTCGTCACCGGCGGTTCGCGCGGCATCGGCGCGGCGACCGTGCGCGCCTTCGCCCGCGAGGGCGTCAAGCGCGTGCACGTCGCCGCCCGCGACGCCGGTTCGATCGACCGGCTCGCGGCGGAGGTGCCTGCCGCGGAGATCGTCGGTCACGTCCTGGACCTGTCGCGCCCGGAGGACCGCATCCGGTTGCGTGATGTCGCCGGCGAGGTGGACGTTCTCGTCAACAACGCGGGAGCGATCCCCCAGGGAGCGCTCGCCGGCGCGCACCTGCCGGACTGGCAGCGGGCGTGGGACCTCAAGGTGTGGGGCTACGTCGAGCTCACGCAGCTCGCGCTGGCCGCCATGACCGAACGCGGATCGGGGGTGATCGTCAACGTCGTCGGTGTCTCCGGTGAGCGGCCGGACGCCGGGTACCTCGCCGGGTCGATGGCGAACTCGGCGCTGATGACGATGACCCGCACCGTCGGTGCCTACTCCCTGGACCACGGCGTTCGCGTCCTGGGCGTGAACCCGGGCCCCGTGGAGACCCAGCGCCTCGCGGACGCCCTCCGGGCCCGCGCCGCCACCGAGCTGGGTGACCCGGAACGGTGGCCGGAGTTCGTGGCGGGCTACCCGGCCAGGCGCATCGCGACGGCCGAGGAGGTCGCGGACACCGTGGTGTTCCTCGCGTCCCCACGGTCGTCCTACACCAGTGGCTGCATCGTCACGCTCGACGGCGGGATGGCATGGCGCGGCCGGGCCCTGTAGCGGCGTCCCGGCTGTTCTCGCCGTTGCGGCTGCGCGAGCACGAGCTGCCGAACCGCATCGTCAACACACCGCACGGCACCCACCTCGCCCGCGACGGCGTCCCGACACCTGAGCAGATCGCCTACTACGAGGCGCGTGCGGCTGGCGGCGCCGGGATGATCGTGGCCGGGAACTGGGCCGTGTGGCGGCGGACCTGGACTTCGCCACTGGTCAACCTCGCCACTCATCCCAACGCGCACGACGGGCACGTCGCGCTCGCGGCTGCGGTGCACCGGCACGGTTCGGTCCTGGTCGGGCAGCTGCACGACAGCGGCAGGCAGGGAAACTCGGCCTGGCACCGTGGCCCGCTGCTGGCGCCGAGCGCCATTGCGGACCCGGTGGTCGGGGAAGTGCCGAAGGAGCTCGAAACGTACGAGATCGCGGAGATGGTCCGCTCGTACGCCGACTCCGCGGCGGCGCTGTGCAGCGCCGGCTGGGACGGCGTCGAAATCTTCGCGGCGCAGGGCTACGCGTTGTCGCAGTTCCTGTCGCCGCAGAACAACCTCCGTGACGACCGCTACGGCGGACCGGTTCGCGACCGCCTGCGGGTCGTGCTCGACGTCCTCGACGCCGTGCGGGACGCGATCGGGCCCGGGCCGCTCGTCGGCGTGCGGATCAACGCGACCGACCTGGTGGCGGGCGGGCTCGATCCCACGGCGGCCGCGGAAGTGGCGACCGCTCTGGACGGGACCGGGTCGGTGGACTACCTCAGTGTGTCCGCGGGCAGCAACGAGAACTACCCGGCCTGGATCGCGGACATGGGACATCCGGTGGCCCCGTTCGCGGAGTACGCGGCCGCTCTGCGCGCACGGATCTCGATGCCCGTTCTGGTCGCCACCCGCATCAAGACCTTCGCGGCCGCCGAAGGGGTCCTGGCGTCGGGACAAGCGGATCTGGTCGGCATGACCCGTGCTCTCATCGCCGATCCCGATCTGCCCCGCAAGCTGCGGACCGGGCGGGAAGCCGAGGTGCGGCCGTGTATCGGCTGCAACCAGGGGTGTCTGGGCCGGATCGCTGCCGGGGGAGCCTTGTCGTGCACCGTCAACCCGCGCGCCGGCAAGGAGACCCTGCCGGTCCCGGCTGTGCGGCACCGGCGCGACGTTCTCGTCGTCGGCGGCGGTCCGGCGGGACTCCAGGCGGCGGTCACGCTCGCCGAGCGGGGGCACGCGGTCAGCCTGTGGGAGAGGGAGCCGCGGTTCGGGGGTCAACTCGCCTTGGCCGCATCGGTGCCGTCCCGGCGGGAACTGGGGTCGATCCTGGTCTGGCTCGAAGAGCGGGCGACGGCGCTCGGGGTCCGGCTGCACCGCGGACGCGAGGCCACCGCGCGGGAGATCCGCGAGCACGAGGCGGAGGTGATCGTGCTGGCGGTCGGATCGGAGCCGGTGCGCACCGGCTACACGAGCGCGTTTCCGGCTCGGCGTGCGCTGCCCGGTCACGACCTGCCGCAGGTCTGGACCGTGCCCGAGGTCTTGTCGGGTGCGGCCGCGGTGGAGTCTCGCGTCCTCGTGCTCGACGACGATCCGCACGGCCAGGCGACGACCGCCGCCGAGTACCTGGGTGCCCGAGGTCACCAGGTCGATCTCGTGACGCGCCGCTTCGCGGCGGGAACCTGGGCGGGTCCGGTCAACGCGCACCCGTTGCACACCCGGCTGGCCGACGCCGGAGTGGAGATCACGACGCTGGCCTGGGCCGAGAGAATCGGGGACGGCTTCGTCGACCTCGCCGCCGTGTACGGCGACAGGCGATGGCGGCTCGAGGGTGTCGGCTCGGTGGTCCTCGCGACCGGCAACCGCGCCCGGACGACGGTGTACGAGGAACTGGTCCAGGCCGGCGAACCACGGCCGTTGATCCGCATCGGCGACTGCCTGGCCCCGCGCAGGCTGGACCACGCCTTCTGGGATGCCACGACGCTCGACGTGTCCGGCGCCGTCAGCCGGCCGGGCTGTCCCACCGTGCCTGATGATCAAGCAGAACCTTGACCAGGTCGTCTCGCCGGTCGCGGATCTCGTCGGGAGGGCCGACGACGCTCACCGCCGCAACGGTCCGCCCGCCTTCCCGTACCGCCACTGCCACGCCGTCAGCCACGTCGGAGATGCCGGGCGCCGCGCACACGCCGGTCTCCTGGATCTCGTCGAGCCGGGCGAGGAAACGTTCGACTTTGGGCTCGTCCTCGGACGGCAGCGCGGACAGATACGCCCACAGGTCCCGGCGGCTGAGCCCGGCGAGGAGGACCCAGCCACTGGACGTGCGGATCAGGGCCCGCCGGATGTAGTTCTTCGCGAGGTAGTCGTAGCGCGGCTCGGAGGCGCAGCTGTCGATGTAGAAGACGTCCCGTCCCACCACAACGGACAGCAGCGTGGTCAGGCCGGTCTCCGCGTGGACCGCTTCGAGCTGGTGGTGGCCGACCCGCGTGACCATGTGCCGCCCCGCGATGAGGTTCAGCAGGTACGGGGCAGTGCCGAGGTGGTAGCGGCGCTCCCGCTCGTCGAGGTACCCGGTGGCGACCAGGCCGTTGACCAGACCTTGGATGGAGCTCACGGGTGCTTCGAGATTGCGTGCCAGCTCCGTCAACGTGAGGCCGTCGGGGTTGCGTGCGGCGAGTTCGAGTATCGCGGCGACGCGGTCGACCATGCGGTGGCGCTTCCGCCCGTTGTCCGATCGGCTGCTGGTCGAGCTTTCGCTGGCCACCGTCGAAGACCTCCTCGTGTTGATGGTCGCAGTATCGCAGCGCTACCGAGTTACGTAATTAAGTATAATCATCGCCTATTGCGTAAACAACGGGTAGGCGTGCATAGTTGGCGCGAACCCGCCCGGCGACCGTTGACTGCGCCGCGGTCCTGCCGCCCCGCTCACCGATCACCTGAATCCGGAGGTCTCCAGCGATGTCAGAGTTGTCATCCGCCAAGCCCCGAACCGCGCCCGGAACGGAGAACCGGCCACGGCCGGACCGCAGGCGCGTCGCCACCGTCGCCTTCGCGTCGTGGATCGGCGCGAGCATCGAGTGGTACGACTTCTTCATCTACGGCATGGCGGCGGCGCTGGTCTTTCCCAAGCTGTTCTTTCCCGTTCAGGACCCGCTGACGAGCACCCTGCTGTCCTTCGCGACTTTCGGAGTCGCCTTCGTCGCACGCCCGTTCGGTGGTGCTCTCTTCGGCCACATCGGCGACAAGGTGGGCCGCAAGAAGGCCCTCGTCACGGCCCTGGTGACCATGGGAGTGACGACAACGGCGATCGGCGTGCTGCCGACCTACGGTTCTGTCGGGTTCATCGCTCCGGTCCTGCTGGTACTGCTGCGTTTCATCCAGGGCATCACGGTTGGCGGGCAGCAAGGCGGAGTCATCCTGCTCGCCACGGAGAACGTGCCGCAACGCCGGCGCGGCTTCTACGGCAGCTTCGCCTCGGCCGGCGCTCCGGGTGGGGTGCTGCTCGCCAACGGCGCGTTCCTCCTGGTCACCGCGCTCTTCGCCGGCGATGCCTTCCTGACCTGGGGATGGCGGCTGCCGTTCCTGGCGAGCGTCGTGCTCGTCGCCTTCGCCGTGGTGATCCAGCTCCGCGTCGGGGAGACTGCCGAGTTCTCTTCCAGTGAGGACCGTCCCGCCGGGCGTTCGCCGGTGCTGGAGGCCATCCGCCGTCACCCCCGGCAGATTCTGGTGGCGGCCGGGTGCTACCTCGCCATCAACCTCACCTACTACGTGTTCATCACCTTCGTGGTCGCCTACGCCACCAACAAGGCGATCCTGGGGCTACCGTCGAGCACCGTGCTCACCGCGGTGCTGATCGCCTCGGCTGTCGAGCTCTTCGCGCTGCCGGCGGCCGGATTGCTGTCGGACCGCTTCGGCCGGCGTGCCGTCTTCGCGGCCGGGGCTCTGCTGCTCGGGCTGTGGTCGTTCGTGTTCTGGCCCCTGGTGGACACCGGGTCCTTCGTGCTCATCACGCTCGCGCTGGTCGTCGGGCTCGGCATCCTGCACAGCCTCATGTACGGCCCGCAGGGTGCCCTGTTCTCGGAGGCCTTCTCGACGAGCGTCCGCTATTCCTCGCTGTCGCTGGGAATCCAGCTCGGATCGATGGTCGGCGGCGCGTTCGCCCCCTTCATCGCCACGGCCTTGCTGTCCGGCTTCGGGACTTCCACGGCGATCGCGATCTACATGGCACTGGGTTGCGTCATCAGCGCCGCGAGCACGGCGCTGCTGCGCACCGCCGAATCCCGGCACTGACCGTCTCAGCCAATCTCAGGTGTTCGTGCGATGCGGCCGCCTCGCCGCTTCGTGTTGCCTGTCCTCGTAACGAGTCAAGCCCGCCGATGAGAAGCCCCGATGTCCGAGACGACCCCTCCCGCCGTGTACCAGGGATTCGACCGCATGTTCCTCGGCGGGGAGTGGCGTGCCGGAAGCGGCGGTCCGCTCATCGACTCGGATCCCTACATCGGCGACGTGCTCACCGAGATCTAGCTGGCTGACCACGGCGACGTCGACTTCGCCTACCGCGCGGCGCGGGAGGCGCAGCGCGAGTGGTCCGCGACGCCGCCGGGGGAGCGGGCGGCGGTTTTCGAGCGGGCGATGCGGATCATCGGTGAGCGGCAGGCGGAGATCGCCGACTGGCTGGTCCGGGAGGCCGGCGCGACCCCCGGCCCGGGCGGCTGTCGAGGTCGGCATCGTCCAGGCGGTCACGGCCGCCGCGGTGCGGCACACCGAGGAGGTGGTCGTCACCACCGATTCCGACGTGCCGGACAAGGAGAACCGCGTCTACCGCCGGCCCGCCGGGGTAGTCACCGTGATCAGCCCGTGGTGGCGCCCGCGCTGGCACTGGGCAACGCCGTCGTGATCAAGCCGGCCGAAGACACCCCGGTGACGGGAGGGCTGTTCCTGGCCAAGATCTTCGAAGAGGCCGGGTAGCCGGCCGGGGCGGGGATCATCGCGAAGGCCGGGATCAAGCGGCTGTCTCTGGAGCTGGGCGGCAACGGCCCGCTGGTGATCCTCGACGACGCCGACCTCGAGCGCGCCGTGGAATGCGCGGTGTTCGGCAGCTACTACCACCAGGGTCAGAACTGCATGGCCACCAACCGGGTCATTGTCGACGCATCGGTGCACGACGAGTTCGTCGACCGCTTCGTGGAGCAGGCCCGTGCGCTGCGGGTGGGCGATTCTCGGGACCCGGCCACGCAGATCGGCGGAACTGGCAATTGGCTCGGGCGCGGGCCTTGGTCGAGCGGCACGGTGAGATCGTCGTGGAGTTCTTCGATGTGGGGCAGTCCCGATCGATTCCGTGGAAGCGGCGGCCGGAGGCTGCTCGATTGCTTGAGGTGCTCAAGAGGCGGGATCGCGGTTTCGAGGCGGTGGTCGTAGGGGAGCCGCAGCGGGCGTTCTATGGCAATCAGTACGGGTTGACGTTTCCGGTGTTCGCGCATTACGGGGTGGGGTTGTGGGTGCCGGAGGTCGGGGGAGCGGACCAGGATCAAGGTCCGGGTGCGGTCGGCGATGGCGGCACAGGCCCAGGTGGAGGGCCGTTACCTGGGTGGCCGCCCTCCCTACGGCTATCAGCTGGCTGATGCCGGTCCGCATCCGAACCAGGCCAAGGCGGGCAATGGCAAGCGGCTGCATCGGCTGGAGCCGGATCCGAAGACGGCGCCGGTCGTGCAGCGGATCTTCCACGAGTACCTGTCGGGGATCGGTGTCTTCGCGATCGCCCAACGGCTCACGGCCGGTGGGGTTCCGTGCCCGTCCGCTTATGACCGTGGCCGAAATCAGCACAGGTCGGGGGTGGCGTGGTCGAAGAGCGCCGTCCGGACCATCCTGACGAATCCGCGCTACACCGGTCACGAGGTGTGGAACAAGCAGCGCAAGCAGGAGTCGCTGATCGATGTCGAGGATGTGGGGCTTGGGCATCGGACCAGGCTGGCGTGGAATCCGCGGGACCAGTGGGTCTTCTCCGACCAGAAGGTCCATGCGGCGCTGATCAGCAGGGAGATCTTCGAGCAGGTGCGGGCTCGTCTGGCTTCGCGCGGGCCTCGGTCGACGGGTCGGGTGACAGAGCGGAAGAAGCACCCCTATGCGCTCAAGGGCCTGCTGTTCCACGAGAGCTGCGGACGGCGCATGCAGGGCAACTGGATCCGCGAGCGGGCTCATTACCGCTGCCGCTACCCGAACGAGTACGCCCTGGCCAACCGGCTCGACCACCCGCTGACGGTGCACCTGCGGGAGGATGTGCTGCTGGAGCCGCTCGACACCTGGCTGGCCCAGGTGTTCGCGCCCGGCAAAATCGAACGGTCGCTGACCGCGATGGAGGAGTCGCAGCCGGATCATGCTCCCGCTGGAGCGGAGACGCGCCGGGCGCTGGGGGAGTGCGACCGGAAGCTCGCGCGTCACCAGGCCGCGCTGGAAGCCGGCACGGATCCTGCGCTGGTGGCGAAGTGGACGAGGCAGGTGCAGCGGGAGAAGGCGGTGCTGGAGGCGCAGCTGGCCGCCTCGGACGCCTGGACGGGGGCGGACCGGAGAATGACCGCAGCGGAGATCCGTCGGCTGGTCGACGCGATGGGTGGGCTGCTCCAGGTGCTGCGCGACGCGGACCCGGGCGACAAGCTGGAGGTCTACCGACAGCTCGGCCTGAAACTGACCTACAACGAAACAACACGGATGGTGGTGGCTGAAACCCAGCCCCGACCATCCGTGTGCGCAGTGGTTGTGTCCGAGGGGGGAGTTGCACACTAACCACACGTGTCCAGCTGCCGGACGGCTTCCGGGCTGAGTCGCCAAGTCGTGTGCAACCGACTACACGCGTCGGTCGGGGGAGCATACGAGCTAGCGCGGGTAAGGCTGAGTCGGCAGTCGCTTCACTGAGGACGCGGCGTCATGGTCGACTAGCACGCTGATGCATAATCAGCGTCATGACCATGACATTCGCGGACGGGTGCGGCGGGGCAGAAGTTCTGCCCCGCTCTGGTGTGACGGCTAGTGCCTAGCGCGTTGACTCGGCCGCCTCTGGCCGGCAAGGAGGATGCGGCTGCCCGGAGCGGCCAGCTCGACGCGTTCCTGCTGGCGTGGGCCGAGGGTACCTTGCGCGAGGCGCTTTGCCGGTCTCCTCAGCTCGACGGCCGCCTGTATGAAATCTTCGGCCAGGGCTCTCGAGTGAACAACACCTCTGTCGACCACGGCAGTGACATCGATCTTGTCCTCATGGTGAGGATGCCATTCAAATCGAACGTTGAAGCCTTGGACCAACGGGGTTTGGGAAATTTCCGGAAACGCTACCACGCCGATCCTTACGATTGGGACGATTTCCGGGATGATGTCCTCGCCGCGCTGGGTGAATCATACGTCGCGCGCATGGGGCGTCGGTGCGTTAATGTCCATGCGCCCGACTCGCTCTTCGGTGAAATGGTCGACATTCTTGTCGCGACGGAATACCGATTGTACTCGGCCTTTCCGGAGCCGGGCGTCGAGGTTTACGAGCAGGGTGTCTTTTTCCGCGACCACAACGGCCAATCAATTGTCAATTTCCCGAAGCAACACCGGCGTAACGGTGACCAGAAGGACCTTCGCACTGGCGGTCGCTTCAAGGGAGCCGTCCGAGCAGCTAAACGGGCTCGGCGGCTTGCCGAGAGAGAACGGATGATCGCCGAAGGCGGCGCACCATCCTATCTGCTTGAGTGTCTCTTGTACAACGTCCCTGACGAGGTTTACCAAATGTCGTCGCCAGGCGAGGAGTACCGCGGCGCCGTTGAGTGGCTGCGCTGGTGCCACCGCGAGGATCCGGCGTCGTTCGCCGAGTTGCAATGCCAAAACGGTGTCAACCAGCTCTTTGGCAAAGGTCCGGATCAGTGGGAGGCCTGCACGGCCGCGACGATCGTGGAGGTCCTCCGAGAGGTTCGAGATCCTGGACCGGTAGCCGCGCCATGACTTGGACAGCTGCACAGACGACGGCAGTGCTCGCGATCCTTGGCGGTGCGATCACCGCGCTATTGACCTATGGGTTGAACCGGCGCGCTGCGCGCCGGGAGCGCCGCGCCCTCGCCTTCGGTGAGGCGCTCAGCGTCATCGAGGACTATGCGGAAATGCCATACCGCATCCGACGGCGGCCAGGCACACTGGAGGGGCGCCATGAGCTCACCGAAGAGGTCAGCCGAATCTATTCCCGCCTCGCGTTTCACCAAGCGTTGCTCGACATCGAAGCACCGAAGGTCGCAGCTGCGTACAGACTGCTCGCGCACGAGGCGAAGATCCAGGTCGGGGGACAGATGAAGACGGCCTGGCAGAAACCAGTGCGCGTCGAAGATGCTGAGATGAATCTCGAGGAGCACTACGACCGCGCGCGCGTTGACCGCGCTCGGGACCACTGCGTCGCGACCATGCGAGCGGTGCTTCGGCACCGGCGCGTCCCGCGACCGTGAAGCCACTCTCTGGCAAGCCCTCTGCCCAGATGGACAATCGGGAGCCAAGCGATCGGCGTGGCAGGCAGATATGCAGATGGGATTCGCAAGAGGGCCCGCACGTACCAACGATCGCCTCAACCTAGATCTTGACTAGCGGCGATCCCGTCGGATACACAGCGAGGAACTCGCAAATGCTCAATCGAAGACAACGCCAAGTTCAGGAGCTTGTGCCCGCTATCGGAGCTTTTCAGTCGGGTGCGACTTCAAGAAAGGCTTGGCTCGAGACAAAGGGGCTGCCTCGCGCGCTGATTGGCGACTAGGATTTGTGGACCGTGCCTGTCGTAAACCATTGTACAAGTGTAGCCGCCAAATGAACGGCAGCTTGGGCTTCCCCAATCGAACTGGGGCGGTTATTCACCGTCGTGCGAAGTCTAGTTCTACCGGCAGTGTGGGGTCGCGAGCGTGATGTCGTGAGAAGCGGTGCCGCAGCACCCGTGGTGCCGCGAATGTATGGTTCGCGAAGGTTCAGCCTAGGGGGAGCACCGTGCCGCCAAATTGGCGGCCCCGCGTCGCCGACATTGCTCGGCGCTGATGCGTGGTCTCGCCCGAAGCGGGAGTCGTTGAGATCGTGCGGACCGAGATCGGCACACTCGAGCTGGTGTTCATGGGCGTGCGGATTCGCAAGAGAGGCTGGGCGCTTTCATCAAGAAACGTCGCACATACTGCCGCCGTCCTCGGGAATGGCCCTCCCGTACTGTTTTGCGCGCGAAGCCTTTCGACGAACCCGTGCGGGCCCTCGCGCTCGACGCCGAAGCGATCGTCGTGTCGGTCACCTACCGGCTCGCCCCCGAGGCGAAGTTCCCCGCCGCGCACGACGACGTGTTCGCCGCGCTGCGGTGGACGGCCAAGGAGATCTCCGCGCACGGCGGCGATCCCGGGCGGATCGCGGTCATGGGTGACAGCGCGGGCGGCAACCTGGCCGCGTCGGCGGTCATCCGCGCCCGCGACGAGGGCGAGCCGGCCGTGCGAGCGCAGGTGCTGGTCTACCCGCTGGTGGATCCGCTGGCCGACACCGTGTCA
>NZ_JBEXTX010000058.1:0-48486 GCF_040614175.1 Amycolatopsis sp. NPDC006131 | reverse complement strand
GGCACCAGCCCCCCCCACGACCCGAGCGCCAGCACGTCGGCGCCGCGCTCGGCGACCGCGGTGAGCACGTCGCGCAGGGCGGCTCCGCCCCGCCCGGCACCGGTGATCGCCAGCACCGCGGTCTCCTCGTCGACGGCCGCGACCGGCCCGTGCAGCAGGTCCGCGCCGCTGTACGCGCGGGCGGCGAGGTAGCTGGTCTCGGCGAGCTTGAGCGCGGACTCCAGCGCGGTCGCATAGGAGTAGCCGCGACCGGTGGTGATGATCCGGTCGACGAAGCGGTACCGGTCCACGGCGCGCTGCACGTCGACCTCCAGCGCCTGCCGCGCCAGCGGTTCGATCTCGGCCGCGGCGGACGAGTCGCCGCCCCGGACGGCGTCGATGAGCAGGTACAACGCGAGCAGCGTCGCGGAGTACGTCTTGGTGGCGGCCACCGCGGTCTCGGTGCCGGCCCCGATGTCGACGGCCAGTTCGGCGGCGCCGCCCAGCGGCGAGGCCGGGGTGTTCGTGACCGCGACGGTCAGCGCGCCCTGCTTGCGGGCGGTCTGGGTGAACTCCAGCAGGTCGGGCGAGCCGCCGCTCTGGCTGACCGACACCAGCAGCACGTCCCGCAGGTCGGGGCGCGCCCCGTAGAGGGTCACCGTGGAGGGCGAGACGAGCCCGGCCGGCAGCCCGAGCAGGACCTCGATGAGGTACTTCGCGTACAGCGCCGCGTGGTCGCTGGAGCCGCGCGCGGCCAGCAGTGCGAACCGCGGCGGGCGCCGGGAGATGGCGGCGGCGACGTCGGCGATCTCCCCGCGGCGGGCCACCAGGCCGCCCAGAACGGCGGGCTGTTCGGCGATTTCCGCGGCCATGTGCTGTCCGGGGTTGCTCATGCTGGATCCCTTCGGAGGTCTAGACCAATGCTACCCCGGGCGCGGTTCCATCCGGAAAGGGTAGTTTCATCCTGCGCCGGAGGCGCGGTTCGAGGAGGAGTCGGTCATGTTGGAGTCAGCCACGCGCGGTCAGCGCGAACCGAAGTACTGGGCGTTGAAGCAGCATCTGCTCGACCTGCTGGAGACGATGCCGCCGGGTTCGCCGATTCCCACCGAACGCTCGCTGGCCACCGAGTTCGCGGTCTCCCGCACCACGGTGCGGCAGGCCCTGGCGGACCTCACCGCCGAGGGCAGGCTGCACCGGGTGCAGGGCAAGGGCACGTTCGCCGCCGAGCCGAAGCTCGCGCAGCGGCTGCAGCTGTCGTCCTACACGGAGGACATGCGGGCGAAGGGTCGCGAGCCGTCGTCGAAGCTGCTGGAGGTCGAGGAGCTGACGGCCGAGCCCGAGCTGGCGAAGCTGCTCGGCATCCGCAACGGCGCGAAGGTGCTGCGGATGCGCCGTCTCCGGCTGGCCGACGGCGAGCCGATGGCGCTGGAGACCACGCACCTGCCGCTCGGCCGGTTCCGCGGCCTGCGCAAACACGTGTCGGCGGGCGGTTCCCTGTACGCTGTGTTGCGCGAGCACTACGGCGTGGAGATGGACAGCGCCGAGGAGACGATCGAGACCGCCCTGGCCGGGCCGCAGGAGGCGGACCTGCTCGGCGCCGACGTCGGCACCCCGATGCTCCTGCTGTCGCGGCATTCGTTCGCCGCGGACGGCAAACCGGTCGAATTCGTGCGGTCCATCTACCGCGGTGACCGGTACAAGTTCGTGACCACGCTGCGGCGCCCGTAACTCTCCAAGATCCCTTGCGTTGTCAAGGGATCGTTAAGCCCGTCGTGTCCACTGTGGACGTTGAGAGTGGCCTGCGTCACCTTCCGGCAACGCTGGGAGCATCTCAATCGACAAACACGTTGGACACGATGGGGTTAACACGAGAGGGAGAGCGAACACACCGCGATCATGACCGAGGAGAAGGAAGAGAGCGCCGAGAAGAAGTCCGGGCTGTCTCCGGCGCAGGTGGTGGCGTCGGCGCTGGCCGCGGTGACGGCTGCTTTCCTGGGCTCCACGCTGGGGGTGGCGGGCACGGTCATCGGCGCCGGTGTCGCGAGCATCGTGACGACCGTGGGTGGCGAGATCTATCTGCGCTCGCTGCGCAGCACGCGGGCGGCCGCGCGCAAGACGGCCGAGCTGCTGGCCGTGGCCGAGACCCGGCAGCAGACGAAGGTCGTGCCGCCCGCGGTCGCGCCGCGGTCGACGCACCCGTTGATCAGGCACCAGCAGAACGGGGCCGCGCAGCGAAGACCGGCCACGCAGCTGACCGAGATGCCGACGAGGGTCGTGCACCCGATCACGCCACCGCTGTCCGGCACGACGCGCCGGATGCCGGTGGCCGGGCAGGGCGGTTCCGGGGGCGGCGAGAAGACGGTGTTCATCCCGAAGCCGGTGGACCAGCCGGTCGAGGAGGAGGCGCCGCCCGCCGCCGCGAAGCCCTGGTGGAAGAGCCGGTGGACGCTCGCGGTCGCGACCAGTGTGGTGGCGTTCGTGGTCGGGATGCTGGCGATCACCGGCTTCGAGGCGGCGACCGGGAGCACCGTGTCCGGCGGCACCGGGACGACGCTGGGCCGGGTGGTCGGCGGTTCCGGCGGCGCCGAGACGACGACCACGCAGGTCACGACGGTCACCGAGAGCTCGACGAGCGAGGACGAGCGGGCGCCGGCGAGCACGAGCAGCGCGCCGACGACGTCGTCCAGCGCCGAGGAGACCGAGTCCCCCGTGACGACGACGCCGAGCACCAGCGTCCAGGAAACGCCGTCCGCCGCATCCGAAACGGCGACCACGGCACCGAGCAGTCCTTGATCCGAAACCGGCCACAGGCCCTTCGCGAGTTTTCGCGAAGGGCCTGTTTCGTGTCAGCCGGCGAGCAGGACGGCCAGTTCGCGCGGGTCCTCGGGGCCGAGGTGGGGCGCGTCCAGGTCGCGCACGTCGAACCGGTTGCGCGGGGTCGCTTCGTCGGCCTCCCGGATCATCCGGTCCTGCAGCGCGAGGGGGATGGCCCGGTCCCGCGTGCAGCGCAGGTAGGTGCGCGGCACCCGGCCCCACGTCGCCGGGTCGCCGCGCGCGTCACCGGTGGTCAGGGCCCACGATTCGTCGGGCTCCATCGCGTTCAGGGCGGCGCGGAACGTGCTGTCCGCGTAGTCCGCAGCGAGTGCGGCCTTCGCCGCCGCGAGGAACGCGGGGTCCGCCGACCGCCAGTTCGTCCGTCCCACGCCGTTGGCCTGCGGATCCCCGATGCCGGGGATGGCGGGCAGGAGCGAGCCGGCCGCTTCCGGGGTCAGGAAGCAGTCGAGAACGCTGCGCAGGCGGACGCAGCAGAAGGCGGACAGGTAGACCAGCCGGGCGACGAGGCCGGGGACCTGGTTGGCGACGCCGGTGATCGTCGCGCCGCCGAGGCTGTGGCCGACGAGGACCACCGGGCCAAGCGCCGCCGCCCGGCGGACCACGGCGGTGACGTGCGCGACGGTGTCGGCCAGTGTGATCCCCGCGAGCGGTGACGGTTCGGCCGCGAAGACGGCCAGGTCCTGCGGGGTCTGGTAGCTGACCGGGAAGTGTCCCCGCGGGCCGTGGCCGGGGAGGTCGACGGCCAGGGCCCGGTGGCCGGCGAGGGTCAGTTCGGCGACCACCGGGGCGAAGGAGCCCGCGTTGCCGTTGGCGCCGTGGACGAGCACGAAGACCGGGTCCGCCGTGGTTGCCTTTGGTGGGGTGCAGCCCGCGGCCGCGAGCGCGGTCGTGCCGAGGAAGGCCCGGCGGCCGAGTTCACGCACGGCCGGTCGCCCTGCTGGTTCGGGTGAGCGCCCAGATCAGCAGGATCGCGCCGACGGTGCCGGCCACGTGGTCGAACCAGCCGGGCAAGCCGGCGGCCCGGAGCAGGCCGGCGACGCCGAACGTGGTGTTCCACAGGGCGTCCGTGACGGCCGAGCCGAAGCCCTGGACGAACAGGAGCGTGCCCACGATCCAGCGGGCTTTCTGGGCGTTGTTCATGGCGCCTCCGTTTCCGATGCGACTGCATCGAAACCGTAGCACGATCCGATGCGCTCGCATCGGTACAGTGGCGGCATGCCCAGGAAGATCGACCACGACGACCGGCGGCGGCAGATCGCGGACGCCGTGTGCGCGCTGATCAGCCGGCGTGGGCTGGAGGGCGTGAGCCTGCGCGAGGTGGCCGGTGAGGCGGGCGTGTCGATGGGCGCGGTCCAGCGGTGCTTCAGCACCAAGGAGGACATGCTGGTCTTCGCGCAGGAGCACGTGAACCGGCGGATCAGCGAGCGGGCGCAGGCCAGGATCGGCGGTTCCGCGTCACCGGTGACGATGCTCGCGGAGACGCTGACGGCGATGCTCGCGGCCGACGACCCGGTGGAGGCGCGGGTGTGGATGGCGTTCACCGCGCAGTCGGCGGTCGACCCCGCGCTGGCGGAGGTGCAGCGCGGCCACTACGCCGGGCTGGCGGAGTTGCTCGCCGTGTTGTTGCGGGCCGCGCAGGACGCCGGCGAGGTGCGGGCCGGCGTGGATGTCCCGGCGGAGGCGGAGACGCTCATCGCCCTCGCGGACGGCCTCACGGTGCAGATCCTGCTCGGCCGCCGCACGGCGGAGTCGGCTCGCGCGATGCTGCACGAGCGGCTCGACCGCCTGCGGGTGGCTTGAGAGCCTCCCCGCCGTTCTGGGGCGTCCGTCGGTCTGGCTTGACCGCGGCGGAACCACACTCGGCTACCGCTCGGGCGAGCCACGGCCACGACGGCCCGTGTCAGTCCAGCTGTGCCCGCAGCGCGCGGGCGGCGGTGATGGCGCGAGCCATCACGATCGTGAGGCGGCCGCCGCCAGCTCCTCGGGCAGCCGGTCGCGTGACGGCCGCTGGCGGCCCGCCCGTGTCCGGGCCAGAGAGCCGCGCGCGGGTGGCGGTGAGGGCGCGGCCGTTCGCCAGCGCGTGCGGTCGGGAGCCTGAGGTGCAGGCGCCGAGCTGCCCGGCTCAGTCCAGCTGTGCCCGCAGCGCGCGAGCGGCCGCAGCCGGATCCTCGGCCTCGGTGATCGCCCGCACCACCACGATCCGCGACGCGCCCGCCGCCAGCACTTCCGGCAGCCGCTCGGCGTCGATGCCTCCGATGGCGAACCACGGGCGCGCGGTGTCGAGCGCCGCGGTCGAGCGCACCAAGTCCAGGCCCGGCGCGGAACGGCCGGGCTTCGTCGGCGTCGGCCAGCAGGGGCCGGTGCAGAAGTAGTCCACACCTTCTTCCACAGCCGCGGCCTCGGCCTGTGGACGGTCGTGCGTCGAGCGGCCGATCACCGGCTCGTCGCCGATCACCCGCCGCGCCAGCGGCACCGGCAGGTCGTCCTGCCCCAGGTGCAGCACGTCGGCGTCGACGGCCGCCGCGATGTCCGCCCGGTCGTTCACCGCCAGCAGCGCCCCGTGCCGCGCGCACGCCTCCGCCAGGATCTCCAGCGCGGCCAACTCCTGACGGGCCTCCAGCGGCGCCCCGTCCCGCTTGTCCCGCAGCTGGATGATGTCCACGCCGCCGGCCAGTGCGGCGTCGGCGAACTCGGCCAGGTCCGGCCGGTCCCCGGTGCACAGGTAGAGCCGCGCCGCGTCGAGGCGTTTCCTGATCTCGTCACCACTGAGCCCTGGCATGGCCTGAACCCTATCTCGCACGTTAGGGTGGAGGTGTCCGCACGGGAGCCCGAGCCACGGGCTGAGAGGGAGCTGCCAGCGCTCCGACCGTGGAACCTGATCCGGATCATGCCGGCGCAGGGAGCGTGATTCTCATGAGCAACCAGCACGTGGCCGTCGTCGGCGGCGGGGTCATCGGCCTGTCCGTGGCCTGGCGCGCCGCGGCGGCCGGGCACCGCGTCACCGTCGTCGACCCCGCGCCCGGCCGCGGCGCGTCCTGGGTCGCCGGCGGCATGCTGGCCCCCGTCACCGAGGCCTGGCCCGGCGAGGAGGACTCCCTCGCTCTCGGCGAGGAGTCCCTCAGGCGCTGGCCCACGTTCGCGCAAGCGCTTGCGGCAGACGGCGGCGACCCGGGGCTGTCCCGGGCCGGCACGATCGTCGTGGCACTGGACCGGGCCGACGCCGACCAGCTGGACATCCTCGCCGGCTACCTGCGGTCGGTCGGCCGCGAGGTCGAGCAGGTCACCGGCCGCAGGCTGCGCTCGCTCGAACCCGGGCTCGGCGCGGTGCGCGGCGGCCTGCTCGTGCCCGGCGACCTGGCGGTCGACAACCGAAAGCTGCTCCGCGCCCTCGAAGCCGCCGCGCTCGAGCACGGCGCCGAGTTCACCGGCGACGAGGCGGTGGCTGTCGAGCCCGGCCGCGTCCGCACGGCCCACTGCGAGGTCCGGTGCGACGTCGTTGTCGTCGCCGCCGGCGCGCACAGCGCCCGGCTGCACCCGGTGCTCGCGCGAGGTGTCCGTCCGCTCAAGGGCGAGATCCTCCGCCTGCGCGCGCGGCGCACGAGCCTGCCACCGCCCACGCGCACGGTGCGCGCCGTCGTCGAGGGGCGACCGGTGTACCTCGTGCCGCGCGAAGGCGGCGAGCTGGTCCTCGGCGCGACGCAGTACGAGGCCGGTTTCGACGACACCGTGAGCGCCCGCGGCGTGCGCGAGCTGCTCGAAGGCGCCGAGCGGATCTTCCCCAGCATCGACGAGTACGAGCTGATCGAAACCGCGGCCGGGCTGCGCGCGGCCAGCACCGACACGCTCCCGTTCATCGGTGACCTCGGCGACGGCGTCCTCGCCGCGACCGGTCACCACCGCAACGGTCTGCTCATGGCGCCGGTGACCGCCGACGCCGTCGTGGCTTGGCTGGCCGGGGAGAAACCGCCCGAGGAGGCGCTCGCGGCGGACCCGGCCCGGCTCGGAACAGGAGGGGTCTGATGGAAGTGCAAGTCAACGGGCAGTGGCGGGAGGTCCCCGACGACGCGACGGTGACCGACGTGCTCAAGGCGGTCGACGCGCCCGAGCGCGGCGTCGCGGTCGCCCTCAACGGCGAGGTCGTGCGACGCGGCGAGTGGACGGCCAGGACCGTCCCCGCCGGCGCGCGGCTGGAGATCCTGACGGCGGTGCAAGGTGGGTGAGGTCATGTTCGACGGCGACCAGCTCGTGATCGGCGAGCACAAGCTCGGGTCACGGCTGATCATCGGAACCGGTGGCGCGGCGAACCTGTCGGTGCTGGAACGGGCGCTCGTCGCGTCCGGCACCGAGCTGACGACGGTCGCGCTGCGCCGCGCGGACGCCGAGGGCGGCTCCGGTGTGCTGGACCTGCTGCGCCGCCTCGGGATCCGGCTCCTGCCGAACACCGCGGGCTGCCGCAGCGCCGCGGAGGCCGTGCTGACCGCGCGCCTGGCCCGCGAGGCGCTGGAGACCGACCTGATCAAGCTCGAGGTGCACGCCGACGACCGGACGCTGCTGCCCGACCCGGTCGAGACGCTCGACGCGGCCGAGCAGCTCGTCGCCGACGGGTTCACCGTGTTCGCCTACACGAACGACGACCCGGTGCTCGCGCTGCGGCTGGAGGAGGCCGGGTGCGCCGCGGTGATGCCGCTGGGCGCGCCGATCGGCACCGGGCTGGGCATCCGCAACCCGCACAACATCGAGCTGATCGTGGCCCGCGCGGGCGTGCCGATCATCCTCGACGCGGGCATCGGCACGGCCTCCGACGCGGCCCTCGCGATGGAGCTGGGGTGCGACGCGGTGTTGCTGTCCACGGCGGTGACCAGGGCGCAGGACCCGGAGCGGATGGCGTACGCGATGCGCTCGGCGGTGGTCGCCGGGCGGCTGGCCCGGCAGGCGGGCCGGATCCCGCAGCGGTTCTGGGCGCACGCGTCCAGCCCGCCGCGCTGAAAAACCCGGCTTCACCTCGGTTTGCCGCGGCGAGCACGTATGGTTTAGCGCACCCGAGCGGTCGGCGAGGCGAAGGAGCTCGAGAGTGGTTGAGTCAACCGAGGACGTCGCTGGGCGGTTGTTCCTCGCCGTCGGCCGGCTGTCCCGGTCGCTGCGGCAGGCAGGCACACCCGGGCCCGGCCACGGCTCCATTTCCGCGCTGTCGACGCTGGTCGCCTTCGGGCCGATGCGGCTCGGCGACCTGGCGGCGAAGGAGGGCGTGGCGGCCGCGACGATGTCGCGGATAGTCGCCTCGCTGGTCGACGCCGGCTGGGCGAGCCGCGAGCCCGACCCGATCGACCGGCGCGCCTGGCTGGCGACGGCCACCCCGCAGGGCGAGCGGATGCTGCTGGACCTGCGGTCGACGCGGGTGCACGAGCTGCAGAAGCGGATCGACCGCCTGTCGCCGGAGCACCAGGCCGCGCTGGGTCAGGCGCTGCCGGCGCTGGAGGCGTTGCTGGCCGGCGACGAGAGCTGACCCGCGCCCGGGGTGCGCGGTGGCGGGGAGGCGTCGCTCGCGGCCGGGGGTGCTGAATTCGCGACCGGAGAGCGGGCTCGCGCCGGGGAGTGCGGAACTCGCGCCGGGAGCGCGGGACTCGCGTGCGACTCCGCCCGAGAGCGTGGGACCCGCGGGGCGGCGGCGCGGAACCCGCGCCCCGGAGCGTGGGCCCCATGGACCGGAGCGCGGACCTCCCAGCCCTGAGCCCGAAACCCGCGGGTGTGGGAACCTCGCGGCTCAGCGATCCTCCGGCGCCAGCCTCCAGAACGCCGACACCGGGCCGACCTTCGCGCCCATCGGGTAGGAGTTCGCGACCGCGTTGCTGACGAACCACTTCCCGAACCGCGCGGCCTCCGGCATCGACATGCCCCGCGCCAGGCCCGCGGTCAGCGCCGACGCCATCGCGTCGCCCGCGCCGTGCGTGTGCGGCGTGGAGAACCTCGGCCCGGGGAGTTCGATGAACGTCCGGCCGTCGTAGAGCAGGTCCACGCACTCCGGGTCGCTGGTCAGGTGACCGCTCTTCACCAGCACGTACTTCGGCCCGAGCTCTTTCAGCGCCACCGCCGCGTCGTGCATGCCCGCGCGGTCGGTCACCTCGATCCCGGTCAGCAGGCGCACCTCGTCCAGGTTCGGCGTGATCACCGCGGCCCGCGGCAGCAGCAGGTCCCGCAGCGCGGCCAGCCCGGCCGCGTCGAACAGCGGGTGCCCGTGCATCGACGCGGCCACCGGGTCGACCACGAACGGCACCTTCGAGTCCCGCCCGATCTCCGCCCGGTCGCACGCCTCCGCGACCGCCTCGATGATCTCCGCGGAGGCCAGCATGCCGGTCTTCGCCGCCTGCATGCCCATGTCCGCGGCCACGGCCTCGATCTGCCCGGCCACGATCCGCGCCGGGATGTCGGACCGGTCGTGCACGCCGAGCGTGTTCTGCACGGTCACCGCCGTGACCGCGACGAGGCCGTGCACCCCGCAGGTCAGGAACGTGCGCAGGTCCGCCTGCAACCCCGCGGCACCACCGGAGTCGGATCCGGCGATGGTCAGGGCGGCAGGCGGACTCGCGTTCTGGCTCATGCCCCCAGTGTCGCAAACCCGCCGATCAAGCGAGCCGCCAGAACGGGGACACCGGCCCGACGCCCTCGCCCAGCGGGTACGCCTCGGCCACGCACCGCTCGATGAACCGCTTGCCCTCGTCCACCGCGTCCGGCACCCCGAGCCCCTTGGCGAGGAACGCGGTGATCGACGAGGCCAGCGTGTCGCCGCCGCCGTGCGTGTGCGGCGTGTCGATTCGCCGCGCGGACAGCTCGATGAACTGCACGCCGTCGGACAGCAGGTCGACGCACTCCGGGTCGTCGTAGAGGTGCCCGCCCTTGACCAGTACCCACATCGGACCCAGCGCCAGCAGCGCCCGTGCCGCGTCGCGCTGGCTGGCCCTGTCGGTGACCTCGACGCCGGTGAGCAGCCGGACCTCGTCCAGGTTCGGGGTCACCAGCGTCGCGCGCGGGAACAGTTCCGTGCGGATGGCTTCCAGCGCCTCCTCGCGCAGCAGGGCGTCCCCGTGCATCGACGCCGCCACCGGGTCCACCACGAACGGCACGTCCGCGTTGCGTCCGATGTGGACCTCGTCGAGCGTCTTGGCGACGGCGGTGATGATCTCCGCCGTCGCCAGCATGCCGGTCTTGGCCGCGTCCACGCCCATGTCCCCGGCAACGGCCTTGATCTGCGCCGACACGACGTCCGGCGGGATCTCGGTGAAGCCCTGCACACCGACGGAGTTCTGCACGGTGACCGCGGTGATCGCGGTCATCCCGTGCACCCCGCAGGCGAAGAACGCCCGCAGGTCGGCCTGGATCCCCGCCCCACCGCCGGAATCGCTCCCGGCGATGGTCAGCGCGGTCTTCGGGGTGACGCTCATTACGGCTGGACCACCGGGAGGTAGACCTGCTTGCCGTTCTCGGCGAACTCGGCCGACTTCTCCTGCATCCCGGCCTCGATCGCATCCACAGTGGACAGCCCGTGCTCCTCGGCGTACTTGCGGACGTCCTGGGTGATCCGCATGGAGCAGAACTTCGGCCCGCACATCGAGCAGAAGTGCGCCGTCTTGGCGGGCTCGGCGGGCAGTGTCTCGTCGTGGAACGAGCGCGCGGTGTCCGGGTCGAGCGAGAGGTTGAACTGGTCGGTCCAGCGGAACTCGAAGCGGGCCTTGGACAGCTCGTCGTCCCAGTCCTGGGCGTACTGGTGGCCCTTGGCGAGGTCAGCGGCGTGCGCGGCGATCTTGTACGCGATCACGCCCGCCTTCACGTCGTCCCGGTTGGGCAGGCCCAGGTGCTCCTTCGGCGTCACGTAGCACAGCATCGCCGTGCCGTACCAGCCGATCTGCGCCGCGCCGATGGCGGAGGTGATGTGGTCGTAGGCCGGCGCGATGTCCGTCGTGAGTGGACCGAGCGTGTAGAACGGGGCCTCGCCGCAGAGCCGTTCCTCCAGCTCCACGTTCTCCTTGATCTTGTGCATCGGCACGTGGCCGGGGCCCTCGATCATCACCTGGACGTCGTGGGCGCGCGCGGTGTGCGTGAGCTCGCCGAGCGTCTCCAGCTCCGCGAACTGGGCGCGGTCGTTGGCGTCCGCGATCGAGCCGGGGCGCAGGCCGTCGCCGAGCGAGAACGTCACGTCGTAGGCGCGCAGGATCTCGCACAGCTCCTCGAAGTGCGTGTACAGGAACGACTCCTTGTGGTGCGCCAGGCACCACGCGGCCATGATCGAACCGCCGCGGGAGACGATGCCGGTGACCCGGTTCGCGGTCAGCGGGATGTAGCGCAGCAGCACGCCGGCGTGCACGGTCATGTAGTCCACGCCCTGCTCGCACTGCTCGATCACGGTGTCCCGGTAGACCTCCCAGGACAGCTTGGCCGGATCGCCGTCCACCTTCTCCAGGGCCTGGTAGATCGGCACGGTGCCGACCGGGACGGGGGAGTTGCGCATGATCCACTCGCGGGTTTCGTGGATGCGCTTGCCGGTGGACAGGTCCATGATCGTGTCGGCGCCCCAGCGGGTCGCCCACACCATCTTGTCGACCTCCTCCTCGACCGACGACCACACGGCCGAGTTGCCCATGTTCGCGTTGACCTTCACCAGGAAGTTCTTCCCGATGATCGCGGGCTCGCTCTCCGGGTGGTTGCGGTTGACCGGGATGACCGCCCGACCCGCGGCCACCTCGTCGCGCACGAACTCGGGCGTGACCCGCTCGCGCGCGGCGATGAACTCCATCTCGCGGGTGATCACGCCGGCCTTGGCGAAGCCCAGCTGCGTGTTGTGCTCCCGGTTCGCGATCCAGTCGGCACGCAGCGGCGCTAGTCCACTGTGGACGTCGATCGCGACGTCGGGGTCGGTGTACGGGCCGGAGGTGTCGTAGACGTCGAAGTGGTCGCCGTTGGTCAGCTCGATGCGGCGGGCCGGGACCTTCAGCCCGTTTTCGGTGTGGTGGTAGACCTTCCGGGATCCGGTGATCGGCCCGGTGGTCACGGTCGGCGCGACGTTCTTGCCGTTTTCCAGCGTCGTCACTAGAAATACTCCCTACGCCGGCATTACCCGGTCAGGTTCAGCGGTCGGCGGCGCCGGGTCCCAACGGACACCAGCCGCCCTCTCAGCCCGCCAAGGCGCGAGCTCCCGCGTGTTCGGTTGTCCGTCCGACCATGCCACGTCGCGCGGCAGACCTCAAGAGCACGACGGTGAGACCGCTCACCCGCGCTGGAGTTTCACACCGGTGTCAGCCTCTAGGTTGACGATCATGCGAACCACGGCCGCGCTGATCGCGCTCGGCGCCTGTCTCTTCGTGGTCGTCACGGCGGAGACGCTCGTGATCGGACTGCTGCCCGCGTTGTCGGCCGACCTGCGGGTGCCGGTGCCCTCGGCCGGCCTGCTCGTGGCCGGGTACGCGCTGACGGTGACCATCGGCGGTCCGCTCGTGACGGCCGCGACCCTGCGGGTGCCGCGAAAGGCGGCGCTGCTCGGGCTGGTCGCGGTGTTCGCGGCGGGCAACGCGCTCGCGGCGAGCGCGACCGGGTTCGGCGTGCTGCTGGCCGCGCGGGTCGTCACCGCGCTGACGCACAGCACGTTCTTCGCGATCGCGCTCGTGCTGGCCGCGTCGATGGTCCACCCGTCGAAGCGCGGGTGGGCCATCGCGTTCGTGTCGACCGGGCTGAACCTGGCGACCGTCCTCGGCGCGCCGCTGGGCACCCTAGTGGGTGAGGCGTACGGGTGGCGGACGTCGTTCTGGTTGCTGGCGGTCGTGGCGCTGGCCGCGATGGCGGCGGTGGCGCTGCTGGTGCCCGCCGCCCGGACCGCGGAACCGCCGCGGCTGGGACCGGAGCTGCGGGCGCTGGTGACGCGGCCGGTGCTGGTGCTGCTGGCGGTGACGCTGGTGACGGAGACCGGGTTCTTCGTGGCCTACACCTACCTGTCGCCGATCCTCGGCCGGATCTTCCCGCCCGGCGGGGTGGTCGTGCTGCTCATGGTGTTCGGCGCCGGGGCGCTGTGCGGGAACCTGGCAGGCGGGCGGCTCGCGGACCGGTGGCCGTGGGCTTCGCTGCGGGTGCTCATCGCGGCGCTGGCGGCGGCGATGGTCCTCTTCGCGGCGATCGCTTCGGTGCGAGCCGGGGCGGTAGTCGGCGTGTTCGCACTGGGCGCGGTGGCGTTCGCGCTGGTCCCCGGGTTGCAGACGCGGGTGGTGGTGGCCGCCGCCGGAGCGCCGACGCTGGCGGTCGCGGTCTACACGTCGATCTTCAACCTGGGCATCAGCGCGGGCGCGTGGCTGGGCGGGCGCGCGTTGTCGGCCGGCGCCGCGCTGGGCGCGCTGCCGCTGCTGGGCGCGGTCGGCGTGCTCGGCGGGCTGGTCGTGTCAGCTCTCCACCGCGCCCGAGGTTTTCAGTCCGGCCGGCGCAGCCCGGCGACGAGGAGGCCGACCAGGCGGCGCGCGTCGTAGGGGTGCTTGCTGCTCGCGCCCGCACAGAGACCGCCGATGCCGCGCATCAGCTCGTACGCGTCGAGGTCGCCGTGGATCTCGCCCGACGCGGCTTCGAGCAGCTGTGTGCAGACCGGGACGAGCCGCTCCAGGAAGTAGGAGTGCAGGGGGTCGTAGCAGGGGTCGTCGGACTGCAGCACGGCGGGCAGGCCCTGCTTGGTGATCACGAAGTCGACGAACCGGTCGAGCCACTCCGCGAGGGCGGCGTACGGGGTCGCGCTGGCGGCGAGCAGCGCCGGACCGGCCTCGGCGAGCGCTTCCACCTGGTGCCGGTAGACCGCGATGATCAGGTCCGCCCTGGTGGGGAAGTGGCGGTAGATCGTGGCGGTCCCGACGCCCGCCTTGGCCGCGATGTCGCGGATCGGTGCCTCCACCCCGGACGCGACGAAGACCGCGGCCGCCGCGTCGAGCAGGGCTTTCTGGTTGCGCCGCGCGTCGGCCCGCTTGGGTGCGCTGTCGTCCACGCCGTCCATTCTCCCACCCGGTGGTAGCTAAGCGGGACACTGTCCCGTATGTTAACCGGGACAGTGTCCCGTTTCTGATCGGAGCGAACGATGACGACCTACCTGCTGGTGCACGGCGCGTGGCACACCGGGGAGTGCTGGACGCGGGTGACGCCGTTGCTGGAGGCGGCCGGGCACCGCGTGCTCGCGCCGACGCTGACCGGCTACGGCGACACGGCGCACCTGGCCGGCCCCGAGGTCGGCCTCGACACGCACGTCGCGGACGTGACCGGGCTGATCCGCGCGGAGGACCTCACCGACGTGGTGCTCGTCGGGCACAGCTACGCCGGGCTGGTGATCTCGTCGGTGGCGAACGAGCTGCCGGACCGGGTCGCGCGGCTGGTGTACCTGGACGCGATGGTCCCGGAGGACGGCGAATCCGCGGCGGACGTCCTGCCCGTCACCCAGGGGCTGATCGACCTGGCGCTGGCCTCCGAAAGCGGCTGGCGCGTCCCGCCGATGCCCGAGCTGCCGCCGCCGGCCGGCCTGTTCGGCGTCACGGATCCTGATGACATCGCCTGGCTGCGCACGATGCTGTCCGACCAGCCGGTGCGCTGCCTGCAGCAACCGGTGCGGCTGGACAACCCGGCGACGCGAGCGATCCCGCGGACGCACATCCACTGCACGGTGAAACCGGAGGGCTTCTCGCGCCGCCCCGTGCCCGCCGTGCAGCCCAACGGAACGCCCGCGGAGGTCTGGGAACTGCCCACGGGCCACGACTGCATGATCACGACGCCGGTGGAGCTGAGCGAACTGCTGCTGAAGCTCGCCTGAGCGCCGCGGGCAGACGTGCCGGACCGCGGTTGACCACGGGAAACGCCCTTCTAGGCTGCGGCACGTGGGCGACTGGGAGACCCGGCTTCGCGAGTGGCAGAACCTCGACGTGCCCGAGGGCTGGCGGGCGGAGATCACCCCGGCAGGGGTGACACTGACGCCGCCCGTCGACAACGGGCACAGCAGGATCGCCGCGTCGGTCCATCGCGCCTTGGTGCGGGCGGTCCCGGAGGATCGGGCCATCCTGCAGAAGCTCGGCGTCTCCATTCGGAGCGCGAGCCGGCTCTACGTGCCCGGCCTGGTCGTGGTTCCGCACCACGAACTGCTGTCCCGTCCGGACAACGTGCCCGTTCCGGCGGAGGCCGCGGAACTGGTGGTGGAGATCGTCTCCCCGGGCAACGCGCGCACTGATCGTGTCGAGAAGCTCTGGGCCTACGCCCAGGCGCCGGTGCCCCTCTACCTCCTGATCGACCGGTACGCCGAGCCGAAGCCGTCGGTCACCCTGTTCTCGGATCCCGTCGACGGGCACTACCGCCGCTCGGAGCAGGTTTCCTTCGGCGAGGAGATCCGCCTTCCCGCGCCGTTCGACCTCGTGCTCGCGACCGCGGCCTTCTAACTCACCAGCTCGCTCGGCGTCGCGAACACGTCGACCATCGCGCCGTTCCTCAGCACCGTGATGGCCAGCCTCGTGCCGATCACTTCGGCGAACAGCTGCCGCTGGATGTCCTGCGCGTCCGTGATCCGCGAGCGCCCCACGGTCAGCACCAGGTCGCCCGGCCGCAGCCCCGCCCGTTCAGCCGGCCCGCCGCGCACCACCTCCACGATCCGCAGCCCCGCGCGCTGCCCGGTGTGCTCGGCGACCTCGTCCGGCAACGGCGCCGGCACCCCGACCACCCCGAGGTACGCGCGCCGCACCCGGCCCTCCACCAGCAGCGTGTCGATGATCCGCCGGGTGGTCTCGTTGATCGGCACCGCCAGACCGAGGCCGAACCCGGCGACCGCCGTGTTGACGCCGACCACCCGGCCCGCCGAATCCGCCAGCGCGCCGCCCGAGTTGCCCGGGTTCAGCGCCGCGTCGGTCTGGATCACGTTCTCGATCACCCGCCCGGCGCTGCGGGTGCGCACCGGCAGCGACCGGCCCAGCGCGCTGACCACGCCCGCGGTCACTGAACCGGCGAGCCCGAGCGGGCTGCCGATCGCCACCACCAGCTGCCCGACGACCAGCTTGTCCGCGTCGCCCATCCGGGCCGCGCTCGGCGCCTCCGATGCGCGCAGCACGGCCAGGTCCGACAACGGATCCGCGCCGACCACCGTGAACCGCGCCTCGGTGCCGTCCGAGTACGTCGCCGTGCCGTGCGTGCCGCCGCCGACCACGTGCGCGTTCGTCACCAGGTGCCCGTCGTCGGCGAACACGACCGCCGAACCACTGCCCCGGGACAGCCGCACGCTCGCCACGTGCGGCGTCACCTCGGCGGCCACCGTGCTCACCGAGCGTGAGTAGGCGTCGAGGGCATCGGTGTCATCCACCGCCACCACCACCCCGCGATTACACAGTTACATCAATAACCAGTGTGCGCTCGTGGGCACGCGGAAAGCCCTCTCGTTCACCGAGGGCGAAAGCTCACTCCGAGCCGGGCAGCCAGGACAGACCGGGGACGCCCCACTTGTTGCGCTTGAGCATGCGCTTCGCGTCGCGCGCGTGACGGCCGACCAGGCGGTCCAGGTAGATGTAGCCGTCCAGGTGGTCGGTCTCGTGCTGCAGGCAGCGCGCGAAGTACCCGGTGCCCTCGACCTCGATCGGGTTGCCGTCGAGGTCGAAGCCGGTGACCTTGGCCCAGCTCGCCCGCCCGGTCGGGTACGACTCGCCGGGCGCGGACAGGCAGCCCTCCCAGTCGTCGTCCGGGTCGGGCATGGTCTCCGGGATCTCGGAGGTCTCCAGCTTCGGGTTGACCACCAGGCCCTTGTGCCGCACACCCTGGTCGTCGGGGCAGTCGTAGACGAAGACACGCAGGTCGACGCCGATCTGGTTGGCCGCCAGCCCCACCCCTTCGGCGGCGTACATGGTCTCGAACATGTCGTCGGTGAGGGTGCGCAGCTCGTCGTCGAACTTCTCCACCTCGCGGGTGGGGTTGTGCAGCACCGGGTCGCCGGCGATCCGGATCGGGTGGATGGTCACAATCCGCGATCGTACCCAGCGGACGAGCCGTGACGCGCCGGGCCGTGATCCCACAACCGGACCCTCGACCCGTGGTTGAATGGCGCCCGCGGGATCACAACCGTGTGGTTTGCGACTTGAGGAGTCAGATGGACGCCGCGGAGTCGATGGCCGGAGGCGACCGGCCGTCGCCCGAGCCCACCGGCGACGAGGGCGGGCTCACGCCCCGTGAGCTCAAGGTGCTGGCGTTCGAACGCCAGTGGTGGCGCTACGCGGGGGCCAAGGAACAGGCCGTCCGCGAAGAGTTCGGCCTCTCGCCCACCCGGTACTACCAGCTGCTCAACCAGCTCCTCGACAAAGAGGAAGCGATGCGCGCCGACCCGATGCTGGTGAAGCGGCTGCGCAAGATGCGCTCCGCGCGGCAGCGCAAACGGGTCGCCCGGCGACTGGGGATCGAAGCGCTATGAACTTTCTGCAGGGCCTGTCCCGCCCGCTGCGCCTGGCCGGTGTGGTGCTGATCGGGGTCGCTCTCGTGGCGGTCGTGATCGGCGGCATCACCGCGCTGAACGGCGACGGGGACAACGGCCAGACCGCGGCGCCGAGCCCGACGGCCACGGACGGGACGACAGCGCCCACCGAGACCACGGGCGCGAGCCCCACGGAGCCGACGCCGCCGAGCCCGGTCCCGCCGACCTCCGAAACGCCGCCGCCGGGGCAGCCGACGGACACCGCGACGCCGGGCGGGCCCGGTGGCACGGCGACCCAGCCGGGCGGCACGACGGGCGCCCCTGGCGCGGGCGACGGCGGAGCGGCCGCCGACCAGACCGCCGCCAAGTGGGTGCCGGTGCGGGTCTACAACAACAGCACGATCCACGGCCTGGCCGCCCGCGCCGCCAACGAGCTGCGCGCGAACGGCTGGAACGTCGTCGAGGTCGGCAACTACCCGCAGGGGATCATCCCGACGACGACGGTGTACTACACGCCGGGCACGGACGAGGAGACCGCGGCGCGCTCGCTGGCCACCGCGTTCGGCATGAAGGTCGAGCCGCGGTTCGACGGCATCCAGGACGCGAGCCCGGGTGTCATCGTGATCGTCACCAACGACTACAAGGGCTCGCAGGTCAAGGGTTCCTGAGCCCGGGTTTCCGGAAAGGGCGGCCGACGCTACCGGCCGCCCTTTCCGCGTGTCAGGCCCGGTTCTTCGCGTAGGACTCCAGCGCGGCCAGCTGCGCCGGGTCCAGGGAGGGCCGCACCGCCTTGCGCGCCGTCTCCAGGTGCGCCGCCGTGACCTCGGCGGCCTCCAGCGACTCGCGCATCGCCGTGAGCGCGGCCTCCCGGATCAGCGCCGCGCAGTCCGCCGCCGAGTAGCCGTCCAGGCTCGCCGCCACCTCGTCCAGGTCCACATCGGACGCCAGCGGGGTGTGGCGGGCGGTGGCACGGAGGATGTCGGCACGCGCCTGCGCGTCCGGCGGCGGCACGTACACCAGCCGCTCCAGCCGCCCGGGGCGCAGCAGGGCCGGGTCGACCAGCTCGGGCCGGTTGGTCGCGCCGAGCACGACCACGTCCCGCATCGGCTCGACCCCGTCCAGCTCGGTGAGCAGCGCGGCGACCACCCGGTCGGACACCCCGGAGTCACCGGACTGGCCGCGGCGCGGCGCGAGCGCGTCGATCTCGTCCAGGAACACCAGCGACGGCGAGGCGTCGGCCGCCTTGCGGAACAGCTCCCGCACCGCCCGCTCCGACTCGCCGACCCACTTGTCCAGCAACTCGGCGCCCTTGACCGCGAACACGTTCAGCGCGCCGGTGCCGGCCAGCGCCCGCACCAGGAACGTCTTGCCGCCACCGGGCGGCCCGTACAGCAGCACCCCGCGCGGCGGCGCGATCCCCAGCCGCGCGAACGAGTCCGGGTACCGCAGCGGCCACAGGACCGCCTCCGTCAGCGACTGCTTGACGTCGGTCATGTCGCCGACGTCCTCCAGCGTCAGCCCGCCGGTCGCCAGGCTGTCCGAAGTGGACATCGAGATCGGCCGCACCGACTGCAGGGCGTCCAGCAGGTCCTGCTGCGAGATGCGCGGCTCCTCGACGTCCCGCTGCCGCAGCGCGGCCCGCACCGCGGCGTCCCGGCGCAGCGCCAGCAGGTCCGCGGCCACGAAACCCGGTGTCCGGTCGGCGATGCCGCCGAGATCCACAGTGGATTCCAGCGGCACGTCCCGCAGCAGCACGCGCAGCAGATCGGTGCGGATCCGGGCGTCCGGCTGCGGGATGGCCAACTCGCGGTCGAGCAGGTCGGCCGCGCGCAACCGCGGGTCACAGGCCTCCGGGCGAGCGGTGGTGGCGACCACCGCGAGGTCCGGGCGCGTCAGCGCGCCACGCAGCTCGTCGAGCACCACGGTCGCGACGGGCGGCGGCTGCGTCGCCGGCAGCAGCGTGTCGATGTCGGTGATCAGCAGCACCGCCGGACCGTCCGCGGCGGCCTGGTCGATCGCCTCCCGCAGCCGGGTGGCGATCGCGTTCGGCTCCAGCACGGCGATCGACGGCGCGGCCAGCGTGACCAGGCGCAGGTCCTCGGCCGCGGCGACCGACCGGACGAGCGTCGTCTTGCCCACGCCCTCCGCGCCGGACAGCAGCACCCCCAGCCGGGCCGAGGTGCCGAGCCTGGCCAGCAGGTCGGGGCGGCGGAACGTCAGGTCGACCCACTCGGCCAGCGTGCGGGCCTGGTCCTGGGCGCCGCACAGGTCGCTGACCGGCGGGGCGGGCTCCTCCGGCTCGGCGATCACCTCGGGTTCCACGCGCGGGGCCACCGTCGCCGGTGCGCTCGACCGTGCGCTCGACTGGACGCTCGACTCGGCGCTCGACTGGGCGCCGTCCCGCCAGCTGACCACGGTGGACGGGCAGATCACGACCGGTCCGCCGGGTTCGGTCGCCGTGACCGTGAGCAGTTCGGTGGTCCAGCCGGCGCCGATCGCGCGGGACAGCTGGCCGCGCACGGTCGTCACGTCCGAGCCCGGAGCCGGGGCGAGGTCCTGCGGGAGGAGCGACACCGCGTCGCCGACCGTGAGGACCTTCCCGGTGAGCGCGAGCCGGAGCGTGTTCGGCGACACCGACGCGCTGGCCAGCCGCGACCCGGCGACGGTGACCGAGCGGGCCTGCGTGACGTCCGCGGGCGCGACCACGACCTCCGAGCCCTCGGTGACGCCGAGGTTGGACAGGGTGACGTCGTCGGCGAAGACGAACCCGGGCGTCCCGGACGCGTCGCCGGGCGCGGCGAGCGCGGCGCTCACCCGGGCGCCGGTGAGGTGCACGGCGTCCCAGGCGCGCAGGCCGAGCGCGTCGAGGACCTCCGGATGCAGGCGGACGATGCCGCGCCGGGTGTCGAGTGCGGACGGCGTGTGCCGGATGGTCAACGTGATCTGGGGCGCGCTCACGCCCTCACTCTAGGGCGAGCGCGGCCGGAAGGGTGTCGAACGCGCGGTTGACGAGGACCGGCAGCAGGTCCCGCTCGCCGGACGGGCTCCACTCGGCGAGCGCGCAGTTCCACGTCCCGACCACGACCTCGACCAGCAGCCGCAACTCGAGATCGGGGCCGCCGCCGAGGACGCGGACGATCTCGGACTTGACCTCCGCGCAGTACCGCAGCGAGTGCGCGTGCAGCGCGGCGCACCCCTCGGTCAGCCGGACCGTCGGCAGGAACTGCCGGTACCAGTGGTCGTCCAGCCTGGCGAGGGTCGTCAGCAGGGCGTCCTTCAGCACGCCGAGCAGCGGTCCGGACGGCGGCCGCTCCGCGAGCACAGCGAGGTAGGTCTCCCACAGCTGCTTGATCGCGGTGAGCGCGACGTCCTCTTTGGACGAAAAGTTGCGGAAGAAGGTCCGCTTGGAGACCTCGACCGCGTCGACCAGCTCGTCGAGCGTGGTCGCGTCGAAGCCGTGCTCGGTGAACATGGCGACGGCGGTCTCGGCCAGCGCCTGGCGCGTGCGCAGCTTCTTGCGTTCCCGCAGCGGGAGCGACTGCTCGGTCGTGGTCATCGCGATCAGTCTAGTTGATGCGCCTTGATGGCAAGTGCCACTCAGTGGCACTATGGGCGCAAGATCGCTTTCGGAGGAGAGAACATGCGTGCGCTCGTCGTCGACCGATCCGCGGAATCCCGGCTGGTGCTGGCCGAAGCGCCCGATCCGGTGCCCGCGCCGGACGAGGCCCTGGTGCGGGTCGAGGCCGTCTCGCTCAACTACGGCGAGGCCTTCATGGTGGACACCGGTCAGCTGCCCGACGGGAGCGTGCCGGGCTGGGACGCGACGGGCGTGGTGGTGCGGGCCGCCGCCGATGGCTCGGGACCGGCCGCCGGAACGCGTGTGATCACGCTCGGCATGACCGGCGCCTGGGCCGAACTGCGGGCCGTGCGGACCACCGCGATCGGCACCGTGCCGGAGGGGGCGGACGGCGGCGCGATCAGCACGATCCCGGTGGCCGGGCTGACCGCGCTGCACGTGCTGCGGCGGTTCGGGCAGACCCTGGGCAAGCGGATCATGATCACCGGGGCGTCCGGCGGCGTCGGCCGGTTCGCGGTGCAGCTCGCGGCTCGGGCGGGCGCCGAGGTCGTCGCGGTCAGCGCGGACCCGGCTCAGGTGAGCGTGCTCGAAGCGCTCGGGGCGCACGAGGTGATCAAGCACCCGGCCGAGGTGAGCCGGCCCGTCCACGGCGTGCTCGACAACGTGGAGGGCGAGCAGATGGTGGCCGCGTTCACGGCGTTGCGCGCCGGCGGCCGGCTGGTCAGCGTCGGGCATTCGGCGGGGGAGGACGTCGTGTTCCCGGTCGGCGCGTTCGTGCCCACCGACGGCCGCCACGACCGGTCGATCAGCACGTTCTTCCTGCTCGCCGACCCGCGGACCGACTTCACCGAGGACCTCACCTGGCTCGCCACCGAGGTGGCCGGGGGCCGCCTCGACGCCGGGATCACCTGGCGCGGCGACTGGTCCCGGCATGCCGAGGCGACCGCGGCGCTGCTCGGTCGCCGGCTGCGCGGTAAGGCCGTCCTGGAGGTCAGCTGACGCGGGCGTCCCACCGGTCGAGGTAGGTGATCTCCTCGACCGGTGGCCGCGCGGCGGGCTGGAAGTCCTTCTGCGTCGTGTAGGCGACCGGCAGCAACGCGACCTGGGTGAAGCCCTCGGAGATGCCGAGGAGGCGCGCGACCTCCTCCTCGTGGCCGAACAGGTGGTAGCCGGTGATCGTGCTGCCGAGGCCGCGGGCGCGCAGCGCGAGCTGGAAGCTCCGGATCGCCGGGTCGATCGACCCGTAGAACCCGGTCAGCTTCGTCCGGCCGCCCGGCCAGGCAGGCGAACGCGAGCGCCGGGACGCGGTGGATGTTGTCCAGCAGGAACTTCGCCGACGCGAGCGAGCGCGGCGCGACCAGGTGGCCGTACTGGCGCTGGGCGGCTTCACCCACCTCGCGGACCGGTCCGGCGACGCGGGCCTTCAGCTCCGGGTCGCGGACCACGAGCCAGCGGATCGCGTCCAGCTGGTTGCCCGCGATCGGCGCCTGCATCACGACGCGCAGGCACTCGGTGATCACCTCCTGCTCCACCGGCCGGTCCAGGTCCAGCTTCCGCCGCACCGAGCGGGTGGTGGCCAGCAGCTCGTCCGCGTCCATCTGCGCACAAGCAGGACCTGCTGGACGGCATCGCGGCGCGGGTCTGCCGTGGGCCGAGCGGCTGCGCGCGCTCGGGCTCAACGCGTTCGAGACGCTCAACCGCCACCCGGCCGTCGAGTGGTTCCGCCGCACCGTCACGCCGCAGCGGCACCCGAACCTGCACCGCGTGATGCCTGCCTGGCCGGCTTCGACGGCGTGCAGGACTTCCGCTACCAGCTCGACGTGTTCGTCCGGGGCCTGCGCTAGCGGTTGCGCTGGCGCAGGCCGATGCGGCGCCAGCTGCGGCGGCGGGAGCGGTCCTGGCTCTCCGCGGCCGGGTACGTGCGCACCCCGCGCACCACGTGGTCCGGCGTCCGGCGGACGCCGAGCCGCTGGTTGCCCGCCACGCGGATCCGCGGCCGCCGCAGGCGCAGGCGGCTCGTGCTGCGCCGGATCGCCCGGCGCTCGCGCAGCGGCACGCCCCACGCCTCGGGGTGGTTGGCCAGCCACTGGTAGCGCCGCACCGCGTACGGGATGTGCGCCAGGTACAGCAGCAGCGCGACGGCCAGCGCGATCAGCGGGTACTGGATGATCGCCGCCGCCGCGAGGCCGACCCCGACCAGCAGCGGCGCGGCGGCCTTCGCGGGCACCTTGACCGACTTCAGCGACAGCGTCGGCAGCCTGCTGATCAGCAGCAGCGCGATCGCCACCGTCCACACGTAGACGACCGGCGCCGACGACCACCAGCCCTCGCCGAACTCCAGCGTCAGGATCACCGGCATCAGCGCGCACAGGCCACCCGCGGGCGCGGGCACGCCGACGAAGAACTCCTTCGCGTACGGCGGCTTCTCCACGTCCAGGAGCGTGTTGAAGCGCGCCAGCCGCAGCACGATGCACACGGCGAAGGTCAGCGACACGATCCAGCCGATGCCGGAGGTGTCACCGAACCAGATGTAGAGCACG
Source organism: Amycolatopsis sp. NPDC006131 (assembly GCF_040614175.1). Taxonomy (NCBI): domain Bacteria; kingdom Bacillati; phylum Actinomycetota; class Actinomycetes; order Pseudonocardiales; family Pseudonocardiaceae; genus Amycolatopsis; species Amycolatopsis sp. NPDC006131. Next base: position 25,118 of record NZ_JBEXTX010000058.1, on the reverse strand, counting down.
AGCGCCGGGGAGACACCGAAGGAGATCGCGTCGGACAGCGAGTCCAGCTCGGCGCCCATCTTCGACGTCGCGTCGAGCAGCCGGGCGATGCGGCCGTCCAGGCTGTCCAGGACGGCCGCGACGCCGATCGCGCCGATCGCCAGCACGAACTGCCGGTTGAGCGCGAACTGCGCGGCGGACAGGCCCGCGCACAGCGCGAGGACCGTGATCGCGTTGGGCAGCAGCCGCACCGACGGAGTCATCACCCGGACCATGATCAGGCTCCTCGCTCCGGCAGCGCAGCCAGGGGCGTCTCGCCGCCGATCGTCCGCTGGCCCTTGCGCACCAGCACCTCGCTGCCCGGCGGCAGGTAGATGTCCACCCGCGAGCCGAACCGGATCAGGCCGTAGGTGTCCCCGGCCTGGACCTTCTCGCCGTCGGCGACCTGGCACAGGATGCGGCGCGCGACCAGCCCGGCGATCTGCACGACCACCAGCTCGTGCCCGGCCTCGGTGCGCAGCAGCACCGAGTTGCGCTCGTTGTCGTCGCTGGCCTTGTCCAGGTCGGCGGAGAGGAACTTGCCCGGGCGGTAGGCGACGCGCTCGACCACCCCAGTGGCCGGCACGCGCTGCACGTGCACGTCGAAGACCGAGAGGAAGACGCTGACCCGCATCCGCGGTTCGGCGGGCAGCCCCAGCTCCGCGGGCGGGGTGGCCTCCTCGATCAGCGAGACGATGCCGTCCGCCGCGGCGAGGACGAGGTCGTCCCGCTCCGGCGGCACGCGCTTCGGCTCGCGGAAGAACGCGGCGGTCGCCAGGGTCGCCAGCGCGCCGACGGCGCCCAGCGGCTTCCAGGCCCGCCGCAGCAGCAGCGTGGCCGCGACCCCGCCGGCGACGAACGGCCGCCCGGCGGGGTGCATGGGTGGCAAGGTCTCGCGCGCGAGGTTCAGGGCATGGGTGATCGGATTGCTCGCCTTGTCCGGCGCAGTGCTGCTCATCGAAGCGGTGTCCCGATTGGTTCGTGTCCAAGGTGTGACCGGTCCGTGACGCCAGGCCAGGCGTGCCGATTCGCCGATCCGGGTATCCACGCTACCGCCAGGTCTGCGTGGCCCGTTCCGCATCCCGCCGAACGGGCCCCCGAGCGGGGCGGGTGTTGCTGACAATTCGTGGCGACGGCCGATGCAGACCGTAGTAACAGCAGAGAGGAACCGTCATGTCGGCCCCGGAGCGCATCCGTGAAGAGCGCCTTTCCGAGCTGTTCCAGGCATGGCGTGCGGACATCGACAGTGTTCCGCTACCCCGGCTGGTGTCCACCGAAACCGCGGTCGCGCTGGTGCGCTGCGCGCGAGCTCTCGATTCGTCGCGCCGGGCCGCTGAACCCCCCGACGGCCCAGCGGCCCGGCGTGACGGGCTGGTGCCGTAGGGGGTGAATCTTAGCCTCCGCAAGCGAATCAGTAACCAGTCGTAGGTCAACTGTTACAAGAAGTCACACTGAGGTACCAGTCGGCAGGAGCAGCACGTCCACCTCGCTGCCCTCCGGCGCGTCGACCACGTCCTCCGGCAGCTCGATCAGGCAGTTGGCCTGCGCGAACGCGGCGAGCAGGTGCGAGCCGGGGCCACCGCGCGGGCCGACCTCGCCGGTCACCTCGCCGTCGTGGTGCGAGTAGAACCCGCGGCGGAACTGCCGCCGCCCGGCGGGCGAGCGCAGGGACTCGGTGAGCCGCGCCCGCACCCGCAGCCGGTCCACCTGACGGTGGCCGAGCGCGGTCAGGATCGCGGGCCGCAGGAACACCTCGAACGACACCAGCACGCTCACCGGGTTGCCGGGCAGGGTCACCACGGGCACCCCGTGCCACCGGCCGTTGCCCTGCGGGCCGCCCGGCTGCATGGCCACCTTGACGAACTCGACGCCCGCGCCGGTCAGCGAGTCCTTCACCACCTCGTAGGCGCCCGCGCTGACCCCGCCGGAAGTCACCACCAGGTCGGTGTCCGCCAGCCGCGGCTCGATGGCCGACCGGAACTCGCCGACGTCGTCGACCACGCTGCGCACCACCTCGACCCGGCAGCCCAGCGCGCGGATCGCGGCGGCCAGCATGATGCTGTTCGACTCGTAGATCTGCCCGTGCCGCAGCTCCTGGGGCGGGGTCACCAGCTCCGAGCCGGTCGACACCACGAGCACCCGCAGCGGCGCGTGCACGGTCAGCCGGTCCAGGCCGACCGCGGCGGCCAGCCCGAGTTGCGCCGGCCCGAGGACGGTGCCGGCGCGCAGCGCGACCGTGCCCGCGGTGACGTCCTCGCCGGTCCGGCGCAGGTGCGTGCCGACCGCGGCCGGTTCCCGGATGGACACCTTCTCGGTGCCGCCGTCGGTGTCCTCGACCTTCACCACGGCGTCCGCGCCCGGCGGCATCGGCGCACCGGTCATGATGCGGTGCGCGGTGCCGGGCAGCAGCGGCGGCACATCGGTGCGCCCGGCCGGGATGTCCTCGGCGACCGGCAGTTCGACCGGGGTCGCGGCGGTGGCGGAGGCGACGTCGACCGCGCGCACCGCGTAGCCGTCCATGGCCGAGTTGTCGAACGGCGGCAGCGAGACGCCCGCGGGGACGTCCTCGGCCAGCACCAGCCCGGGGCACTCGGCCAGCGGGAGCGCGGTCGCCGCGGCGGTGCCGAGCAGCTCGGTGACGGCGGCGCGGTAGGTGTCGACGGAAATCACGCGGACCATCCTGCCTCGCCGGGGTGGCCGTGCAACACTTCCCCCGCTCGTTGATCTGGAGGGGGAGGCATGCAGGTCCGCACCCGGCACACGCCCGCGTTCGGCGTCGCCCGAGTGATCCTGGGTCCCGGCGAGGCCGTGCAGGCGCGGGGCGAGTCGATGTTCGCGAGCAGCTTCGGCCTCACCGAGGTGGCCGGCGGGCGCAAGGCGCCGTCGGTGTTCACCGCGCCCAAGGAAGGCGGCTGGCTCGACCTCGCGCCCGCCGGCGCCGGCGATGTCTACCCACTGGAGTTCGACGGCCGCACCGGCTGGTGCGTGGCGCGGCACGCCGTGCTCGCGCGCCCGGCATCGGTGCGGACCGACTCCTGGCCGGGCCTGCAGGCGATGTTCGGCGCCGAGCACGGGTTCCTGGAGCACTACAGCGGAACGGGCCCGCTCGTGCTCGCCTGCGCCGGGCCGGTGGATCAGTTCCAGCTCGCGGCGGGCGAGCTGATCTCCGTGCGGCCGGGGCACCTGCTGGCCTACCCGGACAGCGTCCAGTGCCGCCTGCGGGCGTTGGACCCTTCGGGCCAACAGTCGATCCGGACGGGCGAAGGACTCATGATCGACTTCGCGGGGCCGGGCACGCTTTTGGTGCAAGCGCGTAAATCTCGCTGAATCTTATTGATCCTTCGCGTTTCTCCGGTACCGTGACTTCCACTTCGGGAGCCGGGCGGGCACGGCTCCCGGTGGTTTTCGCAAGGAGGAAACCGTGGCTGTTGGCACGGTCAAGTGGTTCAATTCCGAAAAAGGCTACGGGTTCATCGCGTCCCCCGAGGGACCTGATGTGTTCGTGCATTACTCGGCCATCCAGTCGGACGGATTCCGCACTTTGGACGAGGGCGATCAAGTCGAGTTCCAGATCGAGGCGGGCCGGGACGGCCGGACACAGGCAGCGGACGTCCGCAAGGTGTCCTAGGGCCGGCCGCTTCCGCCACCACCCTCAACGGAGACGCTTCGCGTCGCTGTGGAAGCCGGCAGTAGGCTGCCCCGTGTGACAGGCGATGTGTCGGGGGACCTCACCGGTCGCCGGCTGGGCAACTACCGCATAGACGGAGTGCTCGGCAAGGGTGGCATGAGCGTCATGTACAAGGCCACCGACGTGCGGCTCGGCCGCAAGGTGGCCTTGAAGGTGATCGGCGAGCACCTCGGTGCCGACGCCGAGTTCCGCGAACGGTTCGTGGACGAGGCGCGCAACACCTCCGCCGTGGACCACGCGAACGTCGTGCCGTTGTACGACTTCGGTGAGCTCGACGGGATGCTCTACATCGCCATGCGCCTCGTCGACGGGGCCGATCTGGCGAGTCTCATCGCGGACGGACCGATCTCCCCCGACCGCACGTTGCGGTTGCTGGACCAGGTCGCGGACGCGCTGGACTGCTTGCACGAGCGCGGCCTGGTCCACCTCGACGTCAAACCGGCCAACGTGCTGGTCACCAGCCGGGAGTCGGCGCGCGAGCACGTCTACGTCGCCGACTTCGGGCTGACGCGGCGCGGCGCGACCGGCCACCGCACCCGTGGCGGCGACTTCCTCGGGTCGCCGACCTACGCCGCGCCGGAACACCTGCGCGGGGAGCCGCTGGACGGGCGCACCGACCAGTACGCGCTGGCGTGCGTGCTGTACGCGTGCCTCACCGGGCAGCCCCCGTTCAGCGGCGACGTGCCGACGGTCATCAAGGGGCACCTGGCCGTGGAACCGCCCGCGGTGTCGGGCGTGGTCGGGCTGCCCGCCGCCGTTGACGAGGTCGTGCGCAAGGGCATGGCCAAGGCCCCGGCGGACCGCTACGACAACTGCGTCGAACTGATCACCGCGGCGCGCAAGGCCCTCGGCCCGGCCGCCGCCTCGACGACACCGCCGGGCCCGCCCCAGGCTGCGACACGGGAGGCCGGCATGCAGCCGTACCCGCCGGGACAGCCGGGCGGCCACCCCGGCCCGCACGGCGCCGGCCAACCGGGCGCCGGTGGTCCGGGCGCCGGGCAAGGGGGTGTCGGTGGCCCAGGTACCGGGCAGCCGGGCCCTGGTGGTTCGGGCGCCGGTGCCTCTGGCGTCGGCGGCCCTGGCGGCGGCCAGGCAGGCGGGCAGCCGGGGGCCGGTCAACCAGGGCAGCCCAGTTCGGGCGGCCAGCCAGGCGCCGACCAGGCCGGTGGGCAATCGGGCGCCGGCGTGCCGGGTCAGCCGGGTCAGCCCGGCCCTGGCGGCCAGCAGGGCGCAGTCCCCAGCGGTGGCCACCCCGGCCCAGGACACCAGCCCGGTCCGGGCGGCCCGCAGGGCCACGGCGACCAGCCGGGCCGCCCCGGCGCCGCTCAACCGGGCCACCCCGGCCAGTCGGGTCCCTACGGCCCGCCGGGCCACCAGGCGCCCGGGAACCCGTACGGCTACCCCGGCATGCAAAGCCACCCCGGCATGCCCGCGCCGCAGTTCCACCCGAACGCCCCGCAGGGCCAGCCGTGGAACCCGGGCTGGCCGCCCCAGCAGCAGCCCTACGGCTACGGCCAGCAGCCGCCGAAGAAGGGTGGCGGCCTCAAGTGGCTGTGGGCGGGCCTGGCCGGGCTCGTCGTCGTCGCGGCGGTCGTCGTGACCCTCGTTCTGGTGAATCGCGGCGGCGGCTCCGCGCCCGCGCCGACCACCGCGCCCAACATCCCCGTCGGTCCCACCGGCGGCGCGACCGGCCCATCCACCGGTGGCGGCCCGCCGCCCGCGACGATCTCCATCAAACCGAGCCCCTGACGTGCGGTTCTTGCACTCGCCCCCGGAGAGTGCTAAACAGGCGTTGGCACTCGGCGGTGTCGAGTGCCAACGCACCAATGGTCGGGACGGTGAGGCCGGCTCGGAGTACCGAGCAGGTCGTCCGTCGCGGGCACCGAGCCTGGCCGAGCTAAGTGTCCTGCTGCCAGTCCTGAAGCAGGTCATGGCAGCGACCACTACCGGAGGACAACACCCCAATGGCCAAACTGATCGCGTTCGACGAGGACGCCCGCCGCGGGCTTGAGCGCGGACTCAACACCCTGGCCGACGCCGTCAAGGTGACGCTTGGCCCCCGTGGCCGCAACGTCGTGCTCGAAAAGAAGTGGGGCGCGCCGACGATCACCAACGACGGTGTCTCCATCGCCAAGGAGATCGAGCTCGAGGACCCGTGGGAGAAGATCGGGGCCGAGCTCGTCAAGGAAGTCGCCAAGAAGACCGACGACGTAGCCGGTGACGGCACCACCACCGCCACCGTGCTGGCCCAGGCGCTCGTGCGCGAAGGTCTGCGCAACGTGGCCGCCGGTGCCGACCCGATCGCCCTCAAGCGTGGCATCGAGCAGGCGGTCGAGGCCGTCGTCGAGCAGCTGCACAAGGCCGCCAAGGAGGTCGAGACCAAGGAGCAGATCGCTGCCACCGCCTCGATCTCGGCCGCGGACCGCACCATCGGCGAGCTGATCGCCGAGGCGCTGGACAAGGTCGGCAAGGAAGGCGTCGTCACCGTCGAGGAGTCGAACACCTTCGGCCTCGAGCTCGAGCTCACCGAGGGTATGCGCTTCGACAAGGGCTACATCTCGGGCTACTTCGTCACCGACGCCGAGCGCCAGGAAGCCGTCCTGGAGGACCCGTACATCCTCCTGTTCGGCTCGAAGGTCTCGAACGTCAAGGACCTGCTGCCGGTCCTGGAGAAGGTCATGCAGTCGGGCAAGCCGCTGCTGATCATCGCCGAGGACGTCGAGGGCGAGGCCCTGGCGACCCTGGTCGTCAACAAGATCCGCGGCACCTTCAAGTCCGTCGCCGTCAAGGCTCCGGGCTTCGGTGACCGCCGCAAGGCCATCCTGCAGGACATCGCGATCCTGACCGGTGGCCAGGTCATCTCCGAGGACGTGGGCCTCAAGCTGGAGAACGCGGACCTGAACCTGCTGGGCAAGGCCCGCAAGGCCGTCATCACCAAGGACGAGACGACCATCGTCGAGGGTGCCGGCGACGCGGACCAGATCCAGGGCCGCGTGAACCAGATCCGCGCCGAGATCGAGAAGTCGGACTCCGACTACGACCGCGAGAAGCTGCAGGAGCGGCTGGCCAAGCTGGCCGGCGGCGTGGCCGTCATCAAGGCCGGTGCCGCCACCGAGGTCGAGCTCAAGGAGCGCAAGCACCGCATCGAGGACGCCGTTCGCAACGCGAAGGCCGCCGTCGAGGAGGGCATCGTCGCCGGTGGTGGCGTGGCCCTGCTGCAGGCGTCCAAGGCTGCCTTCGAGGGCCTGCGCCTCTCGGGTGACGAGGCGACCGGTGCGAACATCGTCAAGGTCGCCGTCGAGGCTCCGCTCAAGCAGATCGCGGTCAACAGCGGTCTCGAGGGCGGCGTCGTGGCGGAGAAGGTCAAGGGTCTGCCGGAGGGCCACGGCCTGAACGCGTCGACCGGCGACTACGAGGACCTGGTCGCGGCCGGCGTCATCGACCCCGCCAAGGTGACCCGTTCGGCGCTGCAGAACGCGGCTTCGATCGCGGGCCTGTTCCTGACCACCGAGGCCGTCGTCGCCGACAAGCCGGAGAAGGCTGCTGCCGCTCCGGGTGGCGACCCGACCGGTGGCATGGGCGGCATGGACTTCTGATCCACTAGTCCGGCGAAAGCCCGGGTGCGCACAGCGCATCCGGGCTTTTTGCTGCGCTACTCCTGCGGCATGAGCATCCAGCAGATCGCGTAGAGCAGGATGGGCGCGCCGAACCCGAGCAGGGTCGCGGCGACGAGGACGATGCGGATGATCGCCGCGTCGACGCCGAGCAGGTCGGCCCAGCCGCCCGCCACGCCGGCGATCATCTTGTCGGTCGAGCTGCGGCGGAGCTTCTTCGTGGTCACTGTGTTCGTCATGTCCCCATCGTCGGCCGCGGCGGGGGGGCAGCACATCGGGGACGAACCCGGAGCGCACCCGGAAACCTCTGGGCCAGGGTGCTCCGGGACGGTTAAGGTCGATCACATGGCGGGATCTTTGCTCGGCACCGAGGTCCGGCGGGTCGAGGACCCGGATCTGGTGCGTGGCCGTGGAACCTTCGTCGACAACCTGCAGTTCGAGGGCGTCTGCCATGTCGCGTTCGTCCGGTCGCCGTTCGCGCACGCGCTGGTCAACGGCATCGACACCGCGGAGGCGGCCGCCGCGCCGGGGGTGATCGCGGTGCTCACCGCCGCGGATTTCGACCTGGCCGAGCTGCCGGTGTTCCTGGACCTCAACCCGCGGGCGAAGCGGTACGCGCTGGCCACCGACCGGGTGCGCTTCGCCGGGGAGCCGGTGGCCGCCGTGGTCGCGGAAAGCGCGGCCGCCGCGGTGGACGCGCTCGAACTGGTCGATGTGGACTACGAACCGCTGCCCGCCGTGGTCGACCCGGAGCAGGCTCTGGATGACGGCGCGCCGTTGCAGTTCCCGGAAATCGGCTCGAACATCGCGGCCGGCGAGCGGGACGCCGTGGGCGGCGAGGTGCTCGACGGCGCCGACGTCGTGGTGCGAGCGCGGATCGAGAACCAGCGGCTGGCGGTGGCGCCGATGGAGGGCAACGCGATCGTCGCACTGCCCGGCGACGGCGAGTTCGACCTGACGGTCTACGTGTCGACCCAGATGCCACACGGCTTCCGGGCCGCGGCGGCGAAGCTGTTCGGCTACGACGGCGACCGGATCCGCGTGGTCGCGCCGCACGTGGGTGGCGCGTTCGGCGGGAAGGTCGGGGTCACGGCCGAGCACGCGGTGGTGATCGAGGCGGCGCGGCGCTTCGGGCGGCCGGCGAAGTGGACGGAGACGCGGTCGGAGAACCTGCAGGCCTCGCCGCAGGGCCGGGCGCAGGTGCAGTACGGCGAGCTGGGGCTGCGGCGCGACGGGACGATCGTCGGCCTGCGCTGCCGGGTGGTCGGCGACGCGGGCGCGTACGCCGGGTTCGGCGGCGGGCTGGCGCTCGGTCCGACCAGGACGATGGCGCAGGGCGTGTACCGGATCCCGAAGATCAGCTACGCGGCGATAGCGGCGCTGACGAACACCGCGCCGGTCGGCGCGTTCCGCGGTGCGGGCCGTCCGGAGGCGACGGCGATGCTGGAGCGGCTGATGGACCTGGCCGCGGCGGAGCTCGGCATGGATCCGGCGGAGATCCGGCGACGCAACTTCCTGCGCCCGGAGGAGTTCCCGGACACGACGTTCAGCGGCGCGAGCTACGACAGCGGCGACTACGACCTGCCGCTGCGGAAGGCGTTGGAGGTCGCGGGTTACGACGAGCTGCGGGCCGAGCAGCGGCGGCGCATCGAGGCCGGCGAGTCGCGGCTGCTCGGGATCGGCGTGAGCGCGTACGTCGAGATCACCGGCGGCGGCAGCGGCGAGTTCGCGTCGGTGGAGGTCCGGGCGGACGGGACGGCGGCGATCAAGGTCGGCACGTCCGGGCACGGTCAGGGCCACGCGACGTCGTTCGCGATGCTGGTGGCCGACGCGCTGGGGATCCCGCTGGAGTCGGTCGAGTTCGTGCAGTCGGACACGGCCGCGGTGCCGCGTGGCGCGCTGCAGGTGGGCGGCAGCGCGGTGCGGCAGGCGGCGGACCTGGTGCTGGAGCGCGCTCGCGAGCTGGCCGCGTCGCGGCTGGAGGCGGGCGTGGACGACATCGTGCTGACCGACGGGCGGCTCGGCGTGGCGGGCGTCCCGCAGGCGACGATCGGCTGGGCGGAGCTGGTGGAGGCCGCCGCGGCGGAGGGGCGTCCGCTGCTGGAGACGACGGACTTCAAGCCGGGCGGGGCGACGTTCCCGTTCGGGGCGCACGTGTCGGTGGTCGAGGTGGATGTCGAGACGGGCTTCGTGAAACCGTTGCGGCACATCGCCGTGGACGACTGCGGGCGCGTGCTGAACCCGATGATCGTGCGCGGGCAGCAGCACGGCGGCGCGGTGCAGGGGATTGCGCAGGCGTTGTGGGAGCAGGTCTCCTACGACGAGGACGGCAACCCGGTGACCGCCACCTTCGCCGACTACCACCTCCCGACGGCCGCCGACGTGCCGGCGCTGGAGGTCAGCAACACCGAGACACTGACCGAGCGGAACCCGTTGGGCGCCAAGGGAATCGGCGAGTCGGCGACGGTCGGTTCAACGCCGGCGGTCCAGAACGCGGTGATCGACGCGCTGGCTCATCTGGGCGTGCGGCACATCGACATGCCGCTGACGCCGCAGCGCGTGTGGCGCGCTGTGAGGGCTGGAGAGTCCGTTTCGTGGCGGGAGCCGCCTCCAGCGTTCGAGACGTTGCCCGTGCGCTCGTCGGCGGCGTCTTCGGACGCGGACGAGGCAGTGGCTTAGCCCACCGGTTGTCAGCCGTCGTGTCTACCGTCGACCCTCGACGCGACGGAGCCGATCGAGCCAGGCCTTCGTGGTGACCTCGTCGGCGGCGGTTTCGGCTGCGCGGTCCGGTTCCGGCGCCTGTCGCAGGACCGGCAGGTAACCGTCCACAGGGGACAGTGGTTGGCTGGTGGTGTCGTCGGTGAGCAGGGACATCGTGCCCAGCCCGCAGGCGAACTCCAAGTCGGGCAGCGCCCCGGCCAGCGCGAGGCCAGCCGCCAGCCCGACGCTGGTTTCGACCGCGGACGACACCACGCACGGCAGACCGGCGGCCTCGGCGACCTCGAGTGCCCGCCGGACACCGCCGAGGGGAGCGACCTTGATCACGGCGACGTCGGCCGCGTTGGCGACCGCCACCCGGAGCGGATCCTCGGCCCGCCGGATCGACTCGTCCGCCGCGATGCGCACGTCCACCTTCCGCCGCACGGCGGCCAGCTCGTCGATGGACGGGCACGGCTGTTCGACGTACTCGAGCCCACCCGCGGCGCGGTCCAGCTCGCGGATCGCCTTCACCGCGGTGTCGACATCCCAGGCCGTGTTGGCGTCGACGCGGATGGCCCCGCCGGGCCCGAGCGCGTCCCGGACGGCCGCGACGCGCTCGCAGTCCTCCACAATGGACGCCCGCGGATCGGCGACCTTGACCTTCGCGGTCCGGCACCCCGACGCGGCGACCATCTCGTAGGCGGCGTCGGCGCCCACGACGGGCACGGTGGTGTTCACCTCGACCCGATCCCGCACCGGAGCCGGCCACCCCACCTGGGCAGCCTCCACCGCGGCCGCGAGCCAGGGCGCGGATTCGCGGTCGTCGTAGTCGGCGAACGGGCAGAACTCCCCCCAGCCGGCGGGGCCGCGCAGGAGCACCCCTTCGCGCACGGTGATCCCACGGAACCGGTTCCGCAGCGGGATCGCGTAAACCAGGCGCTCATCCACGGCGACCATCCTCGCACGCCGGGCGGTACGAACATGCGCAGACGCGGAGAGACGGCAGTGGTGCCCGACTCGGCTTGGTGGGGCTTTCCTGTATGAGGCACTCTCTCACCCTGCGCCTGCCCGAAACCACCATCTCCCAACCCTGCCGTGTCGCTCGATTCCAGAGCCCCGCGTCACCCGATCACGGTCAAGGTCATCCCCTCGCACCGGCCTGCCACACCACCCCGACCTGCATCGGCCCCTCCTGTGCACCACCCATCGGAAGCGCCGAACCATCCGGCCCCTGCCTCACAGCTAATGGACTAACTGGTTAATTAGCGGTTAGCATGCGAGGTGCGGACATGTGGAGGTAGCGAATGAAGGCCGTAGTGCTGGCCGAGCCCGAGGTGATGCGGCTCGTCGACCTGCCGGAACCCGAGATCGGGCCGCGTGAGGTGCTCGTGCGCATGCGGGGCCTCGGCCTGTGCGGGTCGGACCTCGGCGTCTACCGCGGCGCCCGCGAGGTGCCCGAGCGGCCGTGGCTGATGGGGCACGAGGGCGTCGGCGAGATCGTGGCCGTCGGGGCGGACGTGGCGGACCGCGTGGTCGGGCAGCAGGTCGCGATCGAGCCGAACTACTGCTGCGGCCGGTGCGCGGCGTGCGTCGCCGGCTTCACCTCCGCCTGCACCGACCGGGTGATCGTCGGCATGAACCACCCCGGGCTGCTGGCCGAGTACGTCGCGGTCCCGGCCGAGTTCGCCTGGCCCGCGGCGGAGACGGTCGCGCTGGAGGACCTCGTCTGCACGGAGGCGCTGACCGTCGCGCGGTCGGCGATTCGCCGGTCCGGCGTCGAGCCTGCTCAGCGGGTCCTCGTGGTCGGCGCCGGCTCGCAGGGCCTGCTGCTGTGCCTGGCACTGCGGGCGCTCGGTGCGACGGTCGCGGTCCAGGAACCACACGAGGGGCGCGCGGAGTTGGCCCATTCGTTCGGCGCCGAGACCGGCGTCGAGGGCGAGTTCGACCTCCTCTTCGAAACCTCCGGCGTCCCGCAGGCCCTGCGCGCCGGCCTGGAGCGCCTGCGCCGCGGCGGCACCGCCCTGCTCGTCGGCATCAACTCGCGCCCGCTCGACCTGACCACCGCCGACCTGGTCTACCGCCAGCACACCCTCAAGGGCTCGCTCATCTACGACCACCCGGTCGACTTCGAGACGACCGTCGGCCTGCTCAACCGCGACGAGGTCCGGCCGGGCAAGGTGCTGCAGGCGCGGTTCCCACTGGAAGAGGCCGCGCAGGCGTTCGCGTCGGTGCAGTCGGTCGCCGGCAAGTCCTGGATCAGCTTCGACTGACGCTCACGCCTCGGGCAGGTTCGCCAGATCCGCCTCGATCGACCACGCCGCGCGCAGCAGCTCGGGTACGTAGTCCCGCTCGACCAGGCCGTGTCCGAGCCGGTCCGGGTGCACCGACGCCGTCACCGCGGCGAGCACCCGTCCGCGCCGGTGCCGCACCGGCGCGGCGATCGCCCGCAGGTCGTCGTCGACGTCGTGTTCCGCCATCGCCCACCCGCGTTCCCGGACCTGCTCGATCTCCTTCGGCAGCCCGGCGATGTCCGGCAGCGCGTCGAGCCTCCGTGCGAGCTCGTCCTCGGGCAACGCGGCGAGCAGGACCTGCCCGCTGGAGGTGACGTGGGCGGGCCGTCGCGCGCCGACGGTGAGCGTCGGCGGAGCGTGCCGGTGCCCGGGCACGACGGCCAGGTTCACCACGTCGCCCCGGTCGAGCAGGGCGAGCGACGCCGTCTCGTTCAGCCTGTGCGCCAGGTCGTGCAGGTGCGGGTGCGCGATCTCGGGCAGGGCGAGCCCGGACAGGTAGGAGTACCCCAGGTCCAGGGTCTGCGCCGTGAGCCGGAACGCCTGCCCGTCGTAACGCACGTACCCGAGGTCGGCGAGGGTGAGCAGCAACCGCCGCGCGGTCGCCCGGTCCAGCCCCGTCCGCTTGGCCGCCGCGCCCGCCGTCAGGGCCGGGTGGTCCGCCCCGAAGCAGCGCAGGATCGCGAACGCGCGGCCGACGGCCTGCACGAAATGCGGGCCGTGGCCAGGGCCTTCGCCGGCCGTCGTGCTCGTCATCGAACCCTCCGACTGCCACCCGATCGGCTTGTTCTCATCGTACGTCCGCATGTTTCACGCCCGCCCGGACGCGGGTAGTTCACCGCTGAATCCCCGGAACGGAAGGAGTGCAATCGTGGCGAACACACTCTCCGGTAAGCGAGTGGCCTTCGTCGTCGCGCCGGAGGGCACCGAGCAGGTCGAACTGACCGAGCCCTGGAAGGCGGTCCAGGAAGCGGGCGGGCAGCCCGAGTTGGTGTCCACTTCGCCGGGCAGCATCCAGGCGTTCAACCACCTCGACAAGGCCGACACGTTCCCGGTCGACAAGGTCGTCACCGACGTCTCGCCGGACGACTTCGACGCGCTGGTCCTGCCGGGCGGTGTGGCGAACCCGGACTTCCTCCGCACCGTTCCCGACGCCGTCCGCTTCGTCCGCGGGTTCTTCTCGCAGCAGAAGCCCGTCGCGGCGATCTGCCACGCGCCGTGGACGCTCATCGAGGCCGACGTGGTGCGCGGCCGCCGGATGACGTCCTGGCCGAGCCTGCAGACAGACCTGCGCAACGCCGGCGCCGAGTGGGTGGACGAGGAAGTCGTGACCGACTCCGGTTTCGTCACCAGCCGGAAGCCGGACGACCTGCCCGCCTTCTGCCGCAAGCTGGTCGAGGAGTTCGCGGAGGGCAAGCACCGCGCCCAGGCGAAGAGCGCCTGACCCGGTTTCAGGACGCCCGGTCGGCTTGTCAGGACGGCAGGTCGATCGGGCGGCTCGTGACCCCCAGCCGGGTCGCGAGCGCGATGGCGTCGCCGGGCGCCTTCACCTTGATGTCGTTGTCGAAGTAGACGTACACGTCGCGTGTCTTCCCGCCGCCGGTGCGCCGCCAGCGGCGGATCTTGTCGGCCCACCGTTGGAGGGCCTCGTCGGTGTACCCACTCGCGTAGAGCTCCTCGTCGCCGTGCAGGCGGACGTAGACGAAGTCCGCGGTCACCTCCTCGAAACTCGGCCAGGTGCCGGCCGAATCGGCCGCCACCAGCGCGATGTTGTTGTCCTGCAACAGTTTCCGGCACTCGTCCGAGGAGAAACTCGGGTGCCTCGGTTCGAGCGCGTAGCGCAGGGGCCGGTTGGTTCCGGCTTCGGTGTGGGCCTCTCCCTTCAGTTTGTCGTCGTGCTTGCGGGCCAGTTCCGCGGCCGCCCGGGTGTCCCGGGGCAGTCCGGCGAAGAACTCCGCGAACCGTCCGGGTTCGAACGCGAAGTTCGCAGGCAGCTGCCAGAGGATGGGCCCGAGCTTGTGGCCCAGCGCCAGCACCCCCGACGCGAAGAAGTTCGCCAGCGGTGTCTCCGTGTCGGCCAGGCGCTTCATGTGGGTGATGAAGCGACCGCCCTTCACGGCGAACACGAAGTCGTCCGGCGTCTGCTCCGCCCAGGCCCGGTACCGCTCCGGACGCTGGAGCGAGTAGAACGAGCCGTTGATCTCCACGGAGTTCACCTGCCGCGAGATGTACTCCAGCTCGCGGCGCTGCGCCAGGCCCTTCGGGTAGAACGTGCCCCGCCACGGCGGGTACCGCCAGCCCGAGGTGCCCACCCGGATTTCGGCGATGGTGACCTCCTCAACCCTTCCGTCAGTCCCAGGAGAACCTCCAGTGCCGCCGGTGCACCAGGCCCGCGGCGTACTCGCGGAGGGTGCCCGGCTGCCCGGAGAAGCTGCGCAGGCTGAACGCGCGGTGCTCGGCGGCCAGCACGAGCGAGCGGTTCTGGTTGCGTGGCGGCGCCGCGACCGAGAGCTCCAGCTCGTCGAACCCGAGCACGACGAGCGTCGCCCCGAACCGGTCCTCCCAGCTGCGCAGGACCGCGGACAGGGCGGCGACCTCGTCCGTGGACTTGATCATGCCCGTCCAGCCGAGCGCGGCGGGGACGTCGGCGGGCCGTTCGACCGGCACCAGGCCGAGTCGGTGGGGCGCGCGCCGGACGAGGATCGAGCCGGTGTTGCCCGCCTCGGCCAGCGGGTCCACCCGCAGCTGGGACTTCTTCGCCAGGCCGGGGAAACCGGCGCTGTACGGGCGCAGGCAGCCGGTGCCGTCCGGGCAGCAGAACGGGTCCCACCACCGGGCGAGCGTCGCGGCGACGTCGACGTCGCCGACGCGGTGGACGGCGGGCGCGAGACGGCCGCGGTCGGTCAGCCAGTCCTCGCCCGTCGCGGCGAAACGCGGGTCGTGCGGGATCAGGACGGGCCACAGCCCCGACCGGTCGAACCCGGCGATGCAGGCCCGGTACCGGCCGGGGTCGGCCAGCGGATCGTCGGAGACCCACATCCGTCCGATCCAGCGGCCGGGCGGCAGTTCGATGTCGGTGAGGGCCTCGGCGACGAGGCTTTCCTCGGGTGTGGCGGCGGTGGTCACGAGACCTCCTCGGGATGGACTGCGTCGATGAGGTCGAACAGTAGTTCGAGGGTACGACAGTTTCCGGCCCCGAGATTTGGTTTTCGCCGGTTCACCCGATCGGTCGAACGGGTGTTCGAGATTCGTGGTAGCTTCGGTCACGAGCGGGTCGCACCCCGCCGTTGAACTGGGGTTTCGCCTGCACCTGCGTGAGTACCGGACCGCACGTGCAGGGCGAGGGCGAGCAGCCAGGCCCCCGTCAACGCGAGCGCGAGCGGCAGCAACACGAACAAGTGCTGCCAGGCGACAGCCATCCCGATCGAAGCCAGGAGACACAGGACCAATGACGGCACGACCAGGCGCGGCCACCGGTACCCGGCGACCACCGGAGCCGCCGAGAGCACCAGCCCCGCCAGACCGATCAGCGCTTTCGGCTCACCGCCGGAGAGCCACAGGACCAGCCACACCGTGCTGGGCACGGCCGCGAGCACGAAGCCGGCCCACGACGACGCGAGCGACAGACGGCTCGCCACCGACGCGTCCGAGCGACGGGCACGGCGCCACATCGCCGTGGCCGCTACGGCGAACACCACGACGACGAAGCACACCCCTGCCCAAACCACGTCCAGGGGATTCCACGGTTTCGCGCGGACTATGCCTCGCGGGTGCCGCAGTCCACCGTGCGGTCACCGGGTTGTGGCCGCCTCCGCCCGGAGGCGGGGCACGCGCGCGGAGCCTTCTCGGGGCAGCGCTACAGGTAGGCGTCCGCGTCGTGGATCGTGTACGCGTAGCCCTGTTCGGCGAGGAACCGCTGCCGGTGCGCGGCGTACTCGGTGTCGAGCGTGTCCCGCGAGACCACGGAGTAGAAGTGCGCCTGCCTGCCGTCGGCCTTCGGGCGCAACAGCCTGCCGAGTCGCTGGGCCTCTTCCTGACGGGAGCCGAACGTGCCCGAGACCTGGATGGCGACGGTCGCCTCCGGCAGGTCGATCGAGAAGTTCGCGACCTTCGACACCACGAGCTTGTCGATCTCGCCGCGCCGAAACGCGTCGAACAACGCCTCGCGCTCCTTGTTCCGCGTGGACCCCTGGATCACCGGCGCGTTCAGTTCGGCGCCGAGTTCCTCGAGCTGGTCCAGGTACGCGCCGATCACCAATGTCTGGTCGCCCGCGTGCTTGTCCAGAATGGACTTCACGACCGGGATCTTCGTGCGGGCGGTGGCCGCGAGCTTGTACTTGTCCTCGGATTCGGCAGTGGCGTACAGCAGGCGCTCGTTGTCGGTGAGGGTCACCCGCACCTCGATGCACTCCGCCGGGGCGATCCAGCCCTGCGCCTCGATGTCTCTCCACGGCGCGTCGTACCGCTTGGGCCCGATGAGCGAGAACACGTCGCCCTCGCGGCCGTCCTCGCGCACCAGCGTCGCGGTCAGGCCGAGCCGGCGGCGGGACTGCAGGTCCGCGGTCATCCGGAACACGGGCGCGGGCAGCAGGTGCACCTCGTCGTAGACGATCAGGCCCCAGTCCCGGGAGTCGAACAGCTCCAGGTGCTTGTACTCGCCCTTGGACTTGCGCGTGATCACCTGGTACGTGGCGATGGTGACCGGGCGGATCTCCTTCTTTTCGCCGGAGTACTCGCCGATCTCGTCCTCGGTCAGGGAGGTGCGGGCCACCAGCTCGCGCTTCCACTGGCGCCCCGCGACGGTGTTGGTGACCAGGATGAGGGTGGTGGCCTGCGCGCGGGCCATCGCGGCTGCGCCGACGAGCGTCTTGCCCGCGCCGCAAGGCAGCACGACGACGCCGGAGCCGCCCGCCCAGAACGCCTCCGCGGCCTGCCGCTGGTAGTCGCGCAGGCCCCAGCCGGTCTCGGCCAGCTGCATCGGGTGCGCTTCGCCGTCGACGTAGCCGGCCAGGTCCTCGGCGGGCCAGCCCACCTTGAGCAGCGCCTGCTTGAGCCGGCCCCGCTCGGAGGGGTGTACCAGGACGGTGTCGTCGTCGATCCGGGTGCCCAGCATCGGGCTGATCTTCTTGTTGCGCAGCACCTCTTCCAGCACCGCGCGGTCGGTCGTGGTCATGACCAGGCCGTGGGCGGGGTTGTTGGTGATCTGCAGCCGCCCGAACCGCGCCATCGTGTCGACGATGTCGATCAGCAAGGGCTGCGGAACCGGGAAGCGCGAGTAGGTGGTGAGGGCGTCCACCACCTGCTCGGCGTCGTGGCCGGCGGCGCGGGCGTTCCACAGTGCGAGCGGGGTCACGCGGTAGGTGTGCACGTGCTCCGGGGCCCGTTCCAGTTCGGCGAACGGGGCGATCGCGATCCGGGCGTCGTCGGCCATCGGGTGGTCGACTTCGAGCAGCACGGTCTTGTCGGATTGGACGATCAACGGGCCATCGGTCACGTCTTCCTTTATACGGCGTTGCGGGAGGCCGAGCCGTGCTGGTCATCGGCGGGAGCGCCGAACCAGCGGGTCAGCGCGGTGTCCAGGGGACCGCCGTCCGGGGTCCAGCACCGGTAGCCGTCCGGCCGGATCAGCAGGGCGGATTCGGTGAGCTGGTGGTCCGGTTCGGCCCGGACCCGGTCGACGCGATCGGACCAGCCCGGCGGCAGTGGGTGGCCGCCGGTGAGGTCGAGCAGCAGGCCGCGGCCGGAGCGCAAGAGCGCCGACAGGCGGGTGCTTCCGGCGCCGGTGCGCAGGTCGGCGTCGGGCACCCGGCCCGCGGCGTCCAAACCGGACATCATCCCGGCCAGGTAGTGGTTCGTGTCGGGCAGTCGCAGGAGGTCGGTGAAGATGTCGCGCAGCGCGGCGACGTCTTCGGACGGGTTCGGCACGGCGAGCACGCGCTGGGCCGAGGTGTGGTGGAGCACGCGGGCCGCCGCCGGATGCCGTTCCTCCTGGTAGGTGTCCAGCAGGTCGTCCGGGGCCCAGCCGTGCACGGTGGCCGCCAGCTTCCAGCCGAGGTTGACGGCGTCCTGCACGCCGAGGTTCAGGCCCTGGCCGCCCAGTGGCGGATGGATGTGCGCCGCATCCCCCGCGAACAGGATCCGGCCGTGCCGGTACCGCTCCAGCTGCCGGGTCGCGTCACTCCACCGGGACGCGGTGAGGACGCGCGCGAGCTCGGTGTCCTGGCCGTAGACCGCGGTCAGGGCGTCCGTGATCTCGTTGTCCGTCACCGGGTCGTGGGCGGTGGACTGGTCCTCGCGGCCGAACGTGAAGCGGTAGCGGTCGCCGCCGACCGGGACGAGCATCGACCAGTAGCCGCCGGCGTGCCGAGTCAGGTCGCTGATATGGCCGGCGCGCCGGGGCACCAGCGCGGACGCCGAGGCGAGCCGGATTTCGGCCAGCACGGCCTGGAAGGTGCCGGGTCGGCCCGGGAAGGGCAAGCCGAGCAGCTTGCGGACGGGGCTGTGCGCGCCGTCGCAGGCGACGAGGTAGCGGGCGCGAAGCGTGTCGTCGGCGGCGGTGACCGTGACGCCTTCGGTGTCCTGCGCGACGCCGGTGACCGGCTGTCCGCGCCGCAGTTCCGCGCCACGGGCGAGGGTGGCTTGTTCCAGGACCTCTTCCACGAGGTCCTGGCGAATGGAAAGGGGGAAGGGGTGCCGCGTCGGCCAGGACGAGTAGTCGAGCGGGACCGGCAGGGTGGCGAAGTGACCGCCCACAGGTTCGCGTTCGTGGGCGCGGTCCCGCATGGCGTCGAGCAGGCCGCGCTGTTCGAGCAGTTCGGCGGTCCGGGGCTGGATCGTGCCGCCCTTGGTCTGCTCGATCCGGTCGGTCAGTGGTTCGACGACCACGGTTCCGACTCCGGCCAGCGCGAGTTCGTGAGCGAGGGCGAGGCCGGTCGGTCCGGCTCCGGCGATGACGACCTCGGCGTCCATGGATCCTCCCGAGTGTAAAAGTAGACTGAGTGCAAATTACTACCGAGTGAAAGGAGTTGGTAGTCTGGGGTGATGATCGAGCCGGCCGGACTTCGCGAGCGGAAGAAACAGCGCACTCGCGAGGCGATCTCCAGCGCCGCGATCCGCCTGTTCCTCGAGCACGGGTTCGACCAGGTGTCCATCGCGCAGATCGCCGACGTGGCGGAGGTTTCACGACGCACCCTGTTCGCCTACTTCCCGACGAAGGAGTCGCTGGTCGTCCACCGGTTCGCCGACCACGAGACGGAAAGCGCCCGGGTGGTCCGGGGACGTCCGGGCGACCGGACGCCGCTGGAGGCGCTCCGGGACCACTTCTTCGACGGGCTCGACCGGCGGGACCCGATCACCGGGCTCAACGACGCCCCGGAGATCCTCGCGCTGTACCGGATGATCTTCGCCACGCAGGCGTTGCTCGCGCGGATGCTCGAGTTCAACCAGGCGGCGGAGGAGGCCTTGGCAGACGCCCTGGCGGACACTGCCGGGGTGGGGCCCGGCGAGGCGCGGGTGGCCGCGGCGGCGATCGTCTCGGTGCTGTGGGCCCTGGCGCGCGAGAACCACCGGTCCATCGCGTCCGGCCGGTCGGCCGACGAGGTGTTTCCGCAGGCCAAGGCGGACGCGGACGAGGCGTTCAGGCTGCTGGACAGTGGCTTCGGCAGGCTCGGCGCGCGGTAGATCGTGGCGAAGGCCACAGCGGGGGAACGACACGGGGAGTGTCGGACGTCTTGCCCAGCGAAAGATTTCGGCTGGTGGGTGGAAGCCGCGCTCCCGGGCCAATACGATCGCCCGGCGGACCTCTTCACGAGTAGCGCGGGCGGGGCGCGTGTGTCCGGGGTCGCTACCCTCTCCGGGGTTGGCGACCCAGCCGGTGCCGATCCGAGTCCGGCAGAACGGCTAGAGAAGGAAGTCAGGTGGCCCGGCGGCACAAGCGTCCCGAGAGCGGTGAGGCGCTGGACCGGCGGCCGGACAACCGTGCAGGCAGCCGGTGGCGGCTGCGGAACTGGCGGCTGCGCACGAAGCTGATCGCCGTCCTGCTCATCCCGATGCTGACCGTGCTGGCGCTCATCACCCTCCACGTGCGCTCCGACCTCGGGCACGCGGAACAGCTGGCCGAGCTCGCCGCGCACGCTCGTGTCGATGCGGGCGTCAACGCGGTGGTCAACGAACTGCAGCGCGAGCGGGACGTCACCGTGCGGTACGTCGCCGGGCAGCGACGGAACGGGCTCAGCGACGTGCGGGACCAGCGCACCCGCGTGGACCAGGCCGCCGGTGCGTTCGCGCGCGAGCTCGCCGCCCAGCAGTCGCGGCTCTCCCCGGCCAGCGCCGCGGGGCTGAAGGAAGCCCAGTCCCGGCTCGACGCACTGCCAGGACTGCGTTACTCGGGTGAGTTCTCGAACTCGTCGGCGGATTCGATCCTGACCTCCTACAGCGACCTCATCTCGGGTGTCCTCGACCTGTCGGACCAGGCCGTCGCCGAGATCGCGGACGCCGAGGTCGCACGGCTTCGGCTGGCCGCGAACGCGCTCGCCCGCGTGAAGGATCAGATGTCGGTCAAGCGCGCGGTGCTCGGGCAGGCGTTCGCGGAGGGTGAGGTCTCCGACGACCGGCTGCGGAAGCTCCTCGGCGCGGACGCCCAGCTCGCCGCCGCGCAGAACGACTACCGCAAGTTCGCCACCGCGGCCGAGCAGCGCTCCTACGAGCAGACCGTCGCCGGACCGGCCGTGCAGTCGGCGAACGCGCTCTTCGAGCTGGCCATCACCAGGACGGAGAACGGGCAGAGCCTGTCCGGCCTCGACTCCCGCCAGTGGGACCAGGCGATCACCGGGACCATCGACCTCGCCTACCAGTTCCAGCAGACCCTGCAGGTGCAGACGCAGCAGCGGTGCGACGCGCTCGCCACCGACGCCCGGCGCTCGGCGATCGTCAACGCGGCGGTGGTCTTCGGGGTGCTGCTGCTGTGCGCGGTGCTCGCCGTGGTCATCGGGCGATCGCTGCTGCGGCCGCTGCGGATCCTGCGCAACAACGCGTTCGACGTCGCCGAGCACCGGCTGCCCGCGGCGGTTGACGAGATCCTCGCCGACCCGCATCCCGACTTCATGACCGCGCACCGCGGTGTGGCGCCGGTGCCGGTGTTCACGCGTGAGGAGGTCGGCCAGGTCGCCCGCGCGTTCGATGCCGTGCACGGGCAGGCGGTGCGGCTGGCCGGTGAGCAGGCGCTCCTGCGGGAGAACATCAACGCGATGTTCGTGAACCTGTCCAAGCGCAGCCAGGACCTGGTCGAACGGCA
Source organism: Amycolatopsis sp. NPDC006131 (assembly GCF_040614175.1). Classification (NCBI taxonomy): domain Bacteria; kingdom Bacillati; phylum Actinomycetota; class Actinomycetes; order Pseudonocardiales; family Pseudonocardiaceae; genus Amycolatopsis; species Amycolatopsis sp. NPDC006131. Next base: position 3,518 of record NZ_JBEXTX010000058.1, on the reverse strand, counting down.
GCTGGCCGTGCTGGACCGGATGGAGGCCGACGAGCAGGACCCGGAGACCCTCGGCGGCCTGTTCGAACTCGACCACCTCGCGACGCGGATGCGCCGCAACAGCGAGAACCTGCTCGTCCTGTCCGGGCACGACTTCGGTGACGAGAAGGCCGAACCGGTGGCCGCCGAGGAGATCATCGGCGCGGCGTTGTCCGAGGTGGAGCACTACCAGCGGATCGAGCTGACCGCGATGCCGGAGATCGCGATCCGCGGCGAGGCGTGCAACGACCTGGTGCACGTCGTGTCCGAGCTGCTGGAGAACGCGACCCTCTACTCGCCGTCGGACAAGACGGTGACGGTGGTCAGCTCGCTCGCCGAGGACGGCGCCTGGCACGTGCACATCACCGACCAGGGCGCGGGCATGCCGCAGCCGGAGATCGACCGCGCCAACAAGCGGCTGGCGAACCCGCCCGCGGTGGACGTCGAGGTGTCGCGGCGGATGGGCCTGTTCGTGGTCGCGACGCTGGCGAAGCGGCACGACATCCAGGTGCGATTGCGGTCGGCGGACGGTGGCGGGCTGGTCGCGACGGTCGTCGTCCCGGCGGAGCTGGTGATCGAGAACGTGGCGCCGGTGCCGGAGCCGCTGCCCGCGCCGGTGGCCGCTCCCGAGCCGCCGCCGGTGCCGGTTTCGCTGCCGTCGCTCAAGCCGATCCCGCTGCCCGAGCCGCCGCCAGACACTGAGCCCGCACCGGAACCGGAGCCGGAGCCGGACGACACGGTGTTGATCCCGGTGGTGCGGGACGAGCCACGCCGCGCGCGCACCGAGGACCGGGTCGACTGGCCGACGGCGGACAACGACGCCTTCCCGCCGGAGGACGAGGAGCCGACCGAGCGGATGCCGGCGTACCAGGCGGTGTTGTCGCGGTGGTTCACGACGGGCGAGCACTGGCCGATCCGGCGCGACGCCGCGGGCAACGGGCAGCCGGATTGGCCGGCCGAGCCGGAGTGGCCGTCGGCGGACGACGACGAGGTGGACGGGAAGGCGCCGGACTTCCCGCAGCAGGTGCGGCGGCGGCCCGACTCGTTCGACCCGCCTACGCTCTCACTCGATCCCGACGAGGTTCGTCACCGGATGTCGCGGCTGCAGAACGGGTTCGCCCGAGCCCGCGACGCGCGGGAGAGCTGACGGGTTCGATCCCGGCGAGCCGCTGCCGGGCGTCGATAGTGCGGGCCAGGCGGGACAGGGCGTAGTTGATCGCGAAGTAGAGCAGCGCGATGATCAGGTAGGTCTGGATCAGGAGCCGGTTGTAGCCGGCGAGGACCTTGCCGCTCTGCAGGAGTTCGGCGTAGCTGACGACGATCCCGAGCGAGGTGTCCTTGACGACGCCGGCGGCTTGGCTGATGAGCGCGGGCACCACGCGGCGGATGGCCTGCGGGAAGATCACGTACCGCATCGACTGGGACGGCCGCATCCCGAGCGCGGCCGCGGCCTCGCCCTGGCCGGATTCGAGTGAGCGGAAGCCGCTGCGGAAGATCTCGGCGAACTGGGCCGCGCGGGACACCGCGATCGGCAGGACGAGTTTCCAGAGCAGCGGCAGGTCCAGGCCGTACCGGGGCAGCGCGAACATGGCGAAGTAGATCAGCAGGAGCAACGGGACGACGCGGACGACCTCGACGTACGCCCGGGCCGGCGCGCGGACCACGGCGTGCCGGGAGATGCGCCCGAAGGCGAGCACGAGCCCGGCCGCCATCGCGATGGCAATGGCCAGCACCGCGGCGAGAGCCGTGCCGCCGAGGCCGCCGAGGAGGTAGCGCCACATGGGCCAGGAGCCGTAGGGCGCCCAGCGCTCCGCCGAGAGCTCCCCGTTGATCGCGAACTGCCGCACCGCCAGCGCGACGAGCACGAGACCGGCCAGGACCGCGACCACGGTGGCGATGCGGATGCGCCGCCGGGCGCGCGGACCGGGATCGTCGAAGAGCACGGAGGTCATGGCCGGCCTGCCTGTTTCAGCACGATTGGCCCTCTCGTGGAGCGGTGGTCGGACGGTTCATGCGCTGGTGGGTGAGTGGGTAGGTCGTGCCGCTGCGATTGGGCCGGTGGCGTGGCGCGGCGCGGCGGTGGGTGTGACTGGGCGGGCCTGCCGGCACGGCTGGGCGGCTGGCGTGGCGTGGCGCGGCGGCGGGTGAGGCTGGGCGGGCCGGCTGGCGTGGTGGGCGGGGCGGCTGGTGTGGCCTGGCTGGGCTGGTGGCGCGGCGGCGGGTGAGGTTGAGCGGGCCGGCTGGCGTGGCTGGGCGCACCGGCTGGTGCAGCCTGCCTGGGTGGGTGGCACGGCGGCGCGGCGGAGCGTGCGACTGCGCGGGTCGTGTGGCGCTGGGCCGGTCGCGCGTCGGTTGAGTCAATCGTGTGGCGCTGATGATTCCACCAATTGGCGCGGTGTCCTTCAAACGAACCACCGCCGCGCCCGCCGTGCCCAGCGCAGCCGTCGCCACCCCTCTCACCGTGGGATCGCCAGCTTCCGGTCCAGCACGCCGGCCCCCGCGGAGATCACCAGCGCCAGCACGGCGTAGCAAACCCCCGCGCCGATGTACAGCGGCAGCGGCTCCGCCAGCGCGAGGTTGACCCTGTTCGTCGCCTCCGTCAGTTCGACCACTCCGACCGCCGCGGCCAGGGCGGTGTTCATCAGCAGCTGGATGGTGACGTTCCCGAGCGGCTGGATGATCGTGCGCAGCGCCTGCGGCAGCACCACCGCCGACAGTGACTGTCCGAAGCCGAGCCCCAGTGCGCGCGCCGCCTCGGCTTGGCCTCGCTCCACGCCGTTCACGCCGGCCCGCAGTGTTTCCGCGTAATACGAAGCCATGTACAACGCGGTCGCGAGGATGGCCGTCGTGAACAGTTCGAACCGGATGCCCACCGTCGGCAGGCCGAATACGAACAGCACCAGCCACACCGCGAGCGGAATGTTCTGGAACAACTGGACGTAACCGGTGCCAAATGCTCGCAGCGGGCGAACCGGGCAAATCCGGAATGCAGTGATGACCACCGCGAGCACCACGGCGCCAACAGCGCTGAACACGGTGAGCAGCACCGTGTTCAGCGCGCCCTCGGCGAATTCCCCGAGGTGATCGCCCCACCCGGTCACGAGCCCGGGACGGAACCCGTCTTGGGCGGAACAGGCGCGTCACCCGGGATGACCGACCCCAGCGTCTGCTTGTACGCCTCCTGCCACAGCCCCGCGGCCTGGATCTTCTCCAGCCACGTGTTGACGAACCGCTTGAACGTCTCGTCGCCGTGGTGGATGCCGATGCCGTAAGGGTCCTGCCCGAAGGTCCCGCTGACGATCTGCACCTTGTCGTTCGTCTGCGCGTTCCCGGCCAGCTGCGTCAGGTCGTTCACGTACGCGTCGCCGCGCCCCTGCTCCAGCGCCGTCACGCACTCCGAGTTCGTGCTCAGCGTGATCACCTGCGCCGGCTCGAACTGCTGGACCATGGCCGAGCCGGTCGAGTTCGTCACCGCCAGCACCCGCTTGCCCTTCAGGTCC
>NZ_JBEXTX010000057.1:0-49836 GCF_040614175.1 Amycolatopsis sp. NPDC006131 | reverse complement strand
GTGTCAAGGCGGGAAAGCGTGCCTTGACACGGCTGGTCGGCGACTAAAGATCGGCTGTGGATCGGGGGCGGGGGAGGTCTGGTTGGGGTAGTCGGCTGCTTTGCGTTGCCGGCTTGCGGTTGGTCGGTGCTGTTGCGTTGCCGGGCGGCGCTTGGCGCGGGTGAGGCGCGCCGTCGGCCACCACGAGATCCGCTTCCACGATGCCCGACTTACCCTGAAACCCATGGTCGCCTCAGCCTCGTTCCCCGGTCCGGCCAAGCGGGCGGACGTCGCGCCCTTTCACGTCATGGAGGTGCTCTCCGCGGCCGCCGCCCGGCAGCGGACCCATGGGGACGTCGTCAGCCTCGCCGCGGGGCAGCCCAGCGCGGGCGCGCCCAAGCCGGTCCTGGAGGCGGCCGCGCGCGCCCTACGGGACCAGAACCTCGGGTACACCGTCCAGCTCGGCATCCCCGAGCTGCGCGAAGCCATCGCCGGGCACTACGACCGCCGCTACGGGATGACCGTCAGCCCGGAGGACGTCATCGTCACCACGGGCTCCTCGGGCGGCTTCATGTTGTCGTTCCTGTCCGCCTTCGACGCGGGCGCCCGCGTCGCCATGGCCCGGCCCGGCTACCCGGCCTACCGCAACCTGCTGTCCGCCCTCGGCTGCGAGGTCGTCGAGTTCGCCACCGACGAGAGCACCCGCTTCCAGCCGACCGTCGACCTGCTCGACGAGCTCGGCCCGCTCGACGGGCTGATCGTGGCGAGCCCGACCAACCCGGCCGGGACCGCGCTGCCGCCGGGCGAGCTTGCCGCCATCGCGGGCTGGTGTTCGTCCCGCGGGGTGCAGCTGATCAGCGACGAGATCTACCACGGCATCTCCTACGGCACCGAGCTCGGCTGCGCCTGGCAGTCCACCACCGAATCGATCGTGCTCGGCTCGTTCTCCAAGTACTTCGCCATGACCGGATGGCGGCTGGGCTGGATGCTCGCCCCGAAGCGCCTGCACCGCGCGGTCGACGTGCTCACCGGCAACCTCAACATCTGCGCACCGGCGCTCGCCCAGCACGCGGCCGTCGCCGCGTTCGAGCCCGACTCCTACGCCGAGCTGGACGGGCACGTCGCGCACTACCGGCGCAACCGCGACCTGCTGCTGGACGGCCTCGCGGGCATCGGGCTGACCCGCGTCGCCCCGGTCGACGGCGCGTTCTACGCCTACGTCGACGTCTCCGAGCACACCACCGACAGCCTGAGCTGGTGCCAGCGGCTGCTCGCCGACACCGGCGTCGCGATCACGCCGGGCATCGACTTCGACCCCGTGGACGGCGGGAAGTTCGTCCGGTTCTCGTTCGCCGGCTCCGAGTCCGACGTCACCGAGGGGGTCGCGCGCCTTGGCCGGTGGCTCTCCGGGGGAACCCCCAGTTTTCCCTGAACGTTGACCAGAACGCGGGCGTCCCGGCACGAAACCGTGCCAGGCTGCACGTAGCGGGCCGAACGAGCCCGCGTGGCACAACCGGAGGGGAATGCCATGTTCTGGAAGATCGTCGGTGCGCTGCTCGTCGCCTGGCTCGCGTTCATGGTGATCGGCTCGGTGATCGGGTTCGTCTTCAAGGCGATCCTGTGGATCGCCGTGATCGGCGGCGTCGGCTTCCTCGGTGCCGCGGCCTACAACGCGATCAAGAACAACAAGGAGCGCAAGCAGATCCGCCCCTAGAGCAGAGCGCGCGCCGCGTCGGCCCCGTCCCACACGTGCGCGCGCAGGCCTGCCGCCCGCGCTCCATCCACATTGGACTGGCGGTCGTCGAAGAAGACGCAGTCGCCCGCCCGCACGCCAAGGCGGGCGACGAGCAGTTCGAAGATCTCCGCGTCCGGCTTGGCCACACCGACGTCGCCGGAGAACACCCGGACGCGGAAGTGCCGCATCCAGTCCTGCCGCTCGGCGAACCGGGCGAACGAGGACGGCGCGTTGGACAGCAGCGCCAGCGGCACCCCGGCCTCGCTCAGCCCGGCCAGCAGCTCCAGCGACGACTCCCGCACGTCCGACCAGCCGCGGATGTCGATCTCGGTCAGCCGGTCCGATGTGGACTCGTCGACGGGCACGCCGAGCGCCTCGCCGACCCCGCCCCAGTACTCCAGGTCGGAGCTGCCGCGGTCGTAGGCGTCCCGCAGCCGCCAGTAGTGCGGCTCGAACTCCGCCGGCGACACCCCGAGCGTGGCCGCGAGGTCCGGCAGCGCGGTCGTCCGGCCGCAGATCACCTCGCCGTAGTCGAACACCACCCAACCGGTCACGGGTGACCACCGGCCTTGATGCGGCGCAGCGCCTCGTCCACGTCGGCCGGGGAGACGTCCCGGTGCAGCACGAACCGCACCTTGCCCGCCATCGGCAGCGCCAGCACACCCTGGGCCTGCAGCGACTCCAGCGTCACCGCGATGTCGGCGACCGGCGCGAGCACGATGTTGGTCTCCGGGGCGTCGGCCTGCCAGCCCAGCTCACGCAGCCCGTCGGCCAGCCGCCGGGCCTTCTCGTGCTCCGCGGCGAGGTCCGGGACCCGGTCCAGCGCGACCAGGCAGGCCGCGGCGAGCACCCCGATCTGCCGCATGCCGCCGCCGAGCATCTGCCGCATCCGGCGCGCCCGCTCGACGAACTCCCGGCTGCCCGCGACGACCGACCCGGCCGGCGCGCCCAGCCCCTTGCTGAAGCACGCGGACACGCTGTCCACGCCCACGGTCAGCGCGGCGGGCGGCAGGCCGAGCGCGACGGCCGCGTGCCAGACGCGGGCGCCGTCGAGGTGGACCTGCAGCCCGGCCTGCCGCGCGGTCGACAGCAGCTGGGCGTGTTCGTGCGGCGGAATGACGGCGCCGCCGGCCGCATTGTGGGTGTTCTCCAGGCACAGTAGGGTGGTGCGCAGCGCGTAGTACGGCCCGCTGCGGGTGCCGATGGCCGCCGCGACCGTCTCCGGCTTGGGACGGCCGGGGCCGCCGTCGTGCGGCAGCGCTTCGGGCATGCCGCCGGCGAGCCAGGCCGCGGAGCCCAGCTCGTTGTTCAGGACGTGCGCGTTGTTCGGGGCGAGGAACCGGTCGCCGCGCTTGAGGTGGACGGACAGGGCGATGAGGTTGGCCATCGTGCCGCTGGGCGTCCACAGCGCCGCCGGCATGCCGAGGACCGCGGCCGCGCGCTCCTCGAGCTCGCGGACCGTGGGGTCGACGTCGATGACGTTGTCGCCGACCTCAGCGGACGCCATCGCTCTGCGCATCTGCTCATCCGGACGGGTGACGGTGTCAGAGCGGAAGTCGATCAACTGGGTGGCTGCTGAGGTCACAGTCAGATCACATCACACCGTTCAGATGATCTTCAAGAAGGTGCAACCCACCGTCGGCGCAGTTCCGTCTTTACGCCGAGACGTCGGAGCGGAGAGCCTTAGCGCGTGGACGAGGGTGACGAGCGGGACTTCGCGGAGTACTTCGCGGCCAAACGCGACTCCGTGCGCCGGACCGCGTACCTGCTCTGCGGCGACTGGCACCGCGCGGACGATCTCGCGCAGACGGCGTTCGTGGCGCTGCACCGGAAGTGGAACCGCATCCGGGATCGCGCCGCGACCGACGCCTACGTGCGGAAGACGCTGGTCCGGGCGTCGATCGACGAGTCGAGACGGCCCTGGCGGAGGGAGCGGCACGTGGAGCAGCTGCCCGAGCCCGAGCCCGCGGGCACCCGGCTGGACGACCAGGTCGCCACGCGCGCGGACCTGCTGGCCGGGCTGCGCGCGGTGCCGCCGAAGCAGCGGGCCGTGCTGGTCCTGCGGTACTTCGAGGGGCTGGACGTGGCCGGCGTGGCGAAGGTCCTCGGCTGCAGCGAGGGGAACGTGAAGAGCCAGACCGCGCGGGGACTGGCGAACCTGCGCGACGCGCTGGGCGAGGAGGTGGAAGCCGGTGGATGAGCACGAGCTGACGGAGTTGTTCCGGTCCGCGCCCGGTGAGCCGCCTCCGGCCGGGTTCGACGTGCGGGACGTGCGGACGGCCTCGGCGCGGGTCACGGCGCGGCGGCGCACGTCGCTCGCGGTGGCGTCACTCTGCGTGGTCTTCGCCCTGTTCGGCGCCGGAATCGCCGGATTCGTCCAGTCCCGGACCACCCAATCGACTCAAGTCCAGGGGCAGGAGCAACCGGCGAACGCGCCGGAGCGTCTCCCGTCCGCCGTGCCCCAGCTTTCCGGTCCCTCCGCCATGCAGGGAGGAGAGGGCGCCGGGGAGAACGGCCCGCGGGCCGACAGCACCTCCGGGTGCGACAAGGTGGACCGGGAGCTCGCCACCGCCCTCGCTGGCGAGCTCCCGGCCACCGGGATCACCGGGCCGGACGCGGGCGACGTGTGCACGCCGGGTTCCCGCTCGGCGAGGTACGGCGTCGCCGAGAACGGCCGCACCGGTTCGGTGTCGGCGACCGTGCTGCCGCCGGGGGCCAGCGTCCAGCTCGCGAAGCTCGCCGACGGCGCCGTCGTCGACCAGCGGCTGACCGCGGGCGGCGGGACGGTGATCGTGCTGAGCGTGCCTGCCCCGGGCAGCGCGGCGCCGCTGGCGGACGACGTCCCGAAGATCGCCACCGCGCTCGCCCAGAGGTTCTAGCTGGTTAGATGGGCGGCCATGACGTCCGGAGCGAGCACGCCGAAGGGTGAGCGCAGGCGGGCGGCCCTCGTCGAGGCCGCGGCCGAGCTGCTGGTCGAAGGCGGTTTCGACGCGATCCGGCACCGTGCGGTCGCCGAGCGGGCCGGGCTGCCGCTGGCGTCGACGACGTACTACTTCGACTCGCTCGACGACCTCATCAGCGCCGCCGCCGAGCACCACGGCCGCGCCGAGCTGGCGAAGGGACACGCGCAGCTGGACGAGCTGCCGACCGAGCACCGCCGCATCGACAGCGTCGTGGAACTGGTGCTGGACCAGCTGCTCGGCGAGGACCCCGGCTACGAGGCGGTGCTGCTGCGGTACGAGCGGCTGGTGGCGACCGGGCGGCGGCCCTACCTGCGGCCGTTGATGCGGGCGCTCGGCGCGGAGCTGCGGGAGCTGCTGACGGAGATCTTCGCCCGGTCCGGGCTGGTGATCGAGCGGGACCGGCTGGAGGAGCTGATCGCGCTCGTCGACGGCGCCGTGGTCAACGCCTTGATCGAGGTGGACCCGGATCCGCGGGCGGTGGCGCGGGCGAGGCTCGCTCGCGCGCTATCTAAGCTTGGGTCGTGACGAAACCGCAGATCCCGAACGTCCTCGCCGGTCGATACGCCTCTCCCGAGCTGGTCTCGCTGTGGTCGCCGGAGAACAAGGTGAAGCTCGAGCGCGAGCTGTGGATCGCGGTGCTGCGCGCCCAGCGCGACCTGGGTGTCGAGGTGCCGGACGGGGTCGTCGAGGACTACGAGCGGGTGCTGGACCAGGTCGACCTTGGCAGCATCGCGGAGCGGGAGCGCGTCACCCGGCACGACGTGAAGGCGCGGATCGAGGAGTTCAACGCGCTGGCCGGGCACGAGCACGTGCACAAGGGCATGACGTCGCGGGACTTGACGGAGAACGTCGAGCAGCTGCAGGTCCGGCGGTCGCTGGAGCTGATGCGCTCGCGGGTGGCCGCGGTGCTGGCCCGGCTGGCGGCGCTGGCGGCCGAACACGCGGAGCTGGTGATGGCCGGCCGGTCGCACAACGTGGCCGCGCAGGCGACGACGCTGGGCAAGCGGTTCGCGACGGCGGCGGACGAGCTGCTGGTGGCGTTCGACCGGCTGGACGACCTGATCGGGCGGTACCCGCTGCGGGGGATCAAGGGCCCGGTGGGGACGGCGCAGGACATGCTGGACCTGCTGGGTTCGGCGGAGACGCTGGCCGAGCTGGAGAACCGGATCGCCGCGCACCTGGGGTTCGCGCGGACGTTCACCAGCGTGGGGCAGGTGTACCCGCGGTCGCTGGACTTCGACGTGCTGTCCGCGCTGGTGCAGCTGGCGGCGGCGCCGTCGAGCCTGGCGAAGACGATCCGGTTGATGGCCGGGCACGAGCTGGTGACCGAGGGGTTCAAGCCGGGGCAGGTCGGCTCGTCGGCGATGCCGCACAAGATGAACACGCGGTCGTGCGAGCGGGTCAACGGCCTGGCGGTCGTGCTGCGCGGCTACCTGTCGATGATCGGCGAGCTGGCGGGCGACCAGTGGAACGAGGGGGACGTGTCGGATTCGGTGGTGCGCCGGGTGGCGTTGCCGGACGCGTTCTTCGCGCTGGACGGGCTGCTAGAGACGTTCCTCACGGTGCTCGACGAGTTCGGCGCGTTCCCGGCCGTGGTGGCCCGCGAGCTGGAGCGGTACCTCCCGTTCCTGGCGACGACGAAGGTGCTGATGGCGTCGGTGCGGGCCGGGGTGGGCCGGGAGACCGCGCACGAGGCGATCAAGGAGCACGCGGTCGGGGTGGCGCTGGCGATGCGCGAGAAGGGCGCCGACAACGACCTGCTGGACCGGCTCGCCGCCGATTCGCGGCTGCCGCTGGACCGCGCCGGGCTGGAGCAGTTGCTCGCCGACCGGATCTCGTTCACCGGCGTGGCGCCGGCGCAGGTGGCCGCCGTGGTGGCGCGGGTGGAGGACGTGCTGGCGCGGTTCCCGGAGGCCGCGAAGTACGTGCCGCAGCCGATCCTCTGACCGCTGGTTGTGTGGTCCGGGGCGCCGGTGGGGGCTCACGGAGCGGGTGGCGTTTCGCATCGGGCGGTGCCTCGCGAAGCGGATTGCACCTCCCCGGGGGGCGACACCTCCCGGAGGGGCGGCACCTCCCGGGGCGGCGCCCCGCGAAGCGAGCGGCGCCCCGCGAAAGCGGATTGCACCTCCCGGTGGAGCGGCACCTCCCGGGGGCAGCGCCGCGCGAAGCGAGCGCCGCCCCGCGACGGCGAATTGCACCTCCCGGTGGAGCGGCACCTCCCGGAGGGCGACACGTCCCGGAGGGCGCGCGGCGCCCCGCGAAGCGAGCGGCGCCCCGCGAAAGCGGATTGCACCTCCCGGTGGGGCGACACTTCCCGGGGGCGACACCTCCCGGGGGCGCGCGGTTGGTGGTTGAGCAGTCGCGCTGACGCGACTCGTCGATGAATGGTCCACTCATGCCTGCGCGGCTGGGCACCTCGCATGGGTCGAGGTGTCCACTCGCGCTGTGCGCACGTGAATGGACCATCCATCCGGTGCGAGATGCGCCTCTCGCGGCTTGGCGAAGGAACCACCCGATGCGCCTCCGAGAACGGTCCGTTCATCACCCCACCAGCAGCGCACCTCGCGCGCCTATCACCTCATCCCCTTCACGCACTCGCGAGATGCCCACTCACGCCCCGATGAATGGTCCATTCATCGGCGCACCCCAAGCACCCCCAGCCCACCCAGGTGCCGCCCGCCGCCACCACGGCTCACCCCACGCCGGCATCTCCGGCATCATCGAGGGCATGCGCGCGGAACGCCTGGTGGCCCTGCTCTTCACCCTGCAGAGCAGGCGCAGCGCGACCGTCCCCGAGCTGGCCGACGCACTCGGCGTTTCGGAGCGCACCATGCACCGCGACATCGCCGCCCTGCAGGCCGCCGGGGTTCCACTGTGGACGGAGACCGGGCGGTACGGCGGCGTGCGGCTCGTGGAGGGGTGGCGCACCCGGCTGGACGGGCTCACCTCCCGCGAAGCCGTCGCCATCTTCGCCATGGGCGTGCCCCGCGCGCTGGCCGAGCTGGGTCTCGGCACCGCCGTCTCCGCCGCCCACGCCAAGGTCAGCGCCACCCTCCCCGCCCCGCTGCGTGAGCAGGCCCAGCACCTCGCCCAGCGGTTCCACCTCGACGCGCCCGGCTGGTTCAAGTCCGAAGAGGACGCCGAGCACCTCGCGACCATCGCCCAGTCCGTGTGGGAGCAGCGCCGCGCCGCGATCACCTACCGGCGCGGCGACCACACCGTCGAACGCCTCCTCGAACCGCTCGGCCTCGTCCTCAAGGCCGGCGTCTGGTACCTCGTCGCCCGCATCGAGCACAGCATCCGCACCTACCGCGTCAGCAAGGTCACCGCCGTCGAGCTCACCGACGAGCGCTTCGAGCGGCCCGCGGACTTCGACCTCGCCGGCTGGTGGCAGCGCTCCTCCACCCAGTTCGAGCGCTCCCTGCAACGCCACCCCGTCCGCCTGCGCCTGTCCCGCTGGGGCGTGCAACAACTCCCGCAGGTCCTCGACCCCGACCTGGCCATCGCCGCCCTCGACGCGGCCGGGCCACCCGACCCCGAAGGCTGGGTCGAGGTCACCATCGACCTGGAAGAACCGGCCATCGCGGCGAGCATGCTGCTCGGCCTCGGCCCCGACGTCGAGGTCGTCGAGCCACCCGCCGTGCGCGCCGCCTTCGCCGACGCCGCACGGCGGATGGCCGACCGTCACCGGTAGCCGGTCGGGTCCGCGGGCTTGCCCGCGTCCTGGACCTCCATGACGTACCGCCAGCCGTCCGGCCTGCTGCCGTCCACGTCGTCGAACTCGTAGATCTTCGCCAGCTGCCCGCTGTTCAGCGTCTGCCCGTGGAACCGGTGCCGCTCGGGGTCCGCCGCCAGCGACGCGACCGCCCTGCCCACGAACACCGGCGACTCCGAAATGCAGAAGTGCGGCTCCTTCGCGAGCGCGTCCCGCCAGTTCTCCTCGGTCACGCCGTAGTGCTCCAGCATCGCCTCCGACCGCAGCCAGCCCGGCGTCATCGCCACCGCCGTCGCGCCGTGCGGGGCCAGGTCGTGCGCTTCCGCCTTGACGATGCTGTGCGACGCCGCCTTCGCCACGTAGAACCCGATCGACGTGCCCTCCCGGAACCGCGAGTTGTACTCCTCGGTCCCGTCGGTCATCTCCACCACCAGCCCGCCCTGGCTGCGGATCACCAGCGGCAGCAGGAAATGGCTGGTGATGATGTGCGCGTCGATGCCCAGCCGGATCGACCGCAGCGCGTGCTCCAGCGGCAGGTCCCACACCGCCTGGCCCCACCCGATGTACTCGTCGCCGCCCCAGATGCCGTCGACCAGGATGTCCAGCCGCCCCTGCTCGCGGTCGACCCGCTCGGCCAGCGCCCGCACCTGCTCCGGGTCGAGGTGGTCGACGCGGATCGCCGCGCCCTTGCCGCCCGCGTCGGTGATCCGCTCCAGCGTGCCCTCGATCGTCTCCGGCCTGCCCACCTCGGAGCGGTGCTCACCGGAGGTCCGCCCGGTGACGTACACGAACGCGCCCCGGCGCCCCAGCTCGATCGCGATCGCCCGGCTCGCCCCGCGCGTGCCACCGGCGACGAGGGCGACCTTCCCACTCAGTTCGTTGCTCATGCGTCCACCGTGTCGGTGAACCCTGTCAGATCCCGTCATGGTTGCCGTCACCCGCGGGTAAGGGGTTCGTCATGACGATCTGGTGCGGTGGGTGACATGGACGCCCGTCTGCTGGTCTCGCTGTCCGGCATCGGTCCGCGGACGCTGCACCGCTGCGCCGAACTCGCGGCCGAGCTGGACCGCCGAAACGTCCCCCTGTCCCTCCTCTTCGCGCCGCGCACCGAGGGGTCGCAGGCCGTCACCGCGTGGGTCCGCGAGCGCACCAGCCGCGGCGACGGTCTCCTGCTGCACGGCTACGACCACCGCATCCCGCCCAGCCACCGGGCGGTCAGCCTGCACCGCAAGGCCGAGTTCGCCGGCCTGCCCGCGCACGAGGCCCGGCTGCGGATGATCGCCGCCAAGGCCGCGCTGGAGAAGCTTGGCCTCGGCGCGGACGGGTTCGCGCCGCCGCGGTGGCTCGCCTCGCCCGGCACGCTCGCCGCGGCGGGCGAGCACTTCGCGCTGTGCGCCGACCTCGCCGCCGTGCACGACCTGCGCACCCGCACCGTGCACCGCTCGCGGGTCCAGTCGTTCGCGGCGCACAACCACCGCACCGAGACCGTGCGCGCGTTCGCGCTCGTGCTCGCCTCGGCGCGGGCCGCACGACGTGGTGGTCTCGTGCGCCTCGGGATCGACGCGGCCGACCTCGCCCGGCCCGGTCTCCGGCACGCCTTCCTCGACGCGGTCGACGTCGCGCTGGAGAACCGGGCCTTCGGCACGACCTACGGGAGCTTGACGTCCTCGCCGCGCGTCGGCGCGCGCACCTCGGTGCCCTCCGGGGCGAGGTTGGTGAACAAGCCGTAGTGCATCGCCGGGTTCGCGAGCACCGCCTCGTGGATCGGCACGGCGACGCGCGGCGCGACCGCCCGCAGGTAGTCGACGGCCTCGCCGGCCTTGAGCCACGGCGCGCCGGTCGGCAGGCCGAGCACGTCGATCTTCTGCTCGGGCACGAAGAACGAGTCGCCGGGGTGGTAGAAGGCGCCGTGGTCGACGATGTAGCCGACGTTCGGGATGACCGGGATGTCGGAGTGGATCACGGCGTGCTGCCCGCCGACCACGTTCACCGCGGCGCCGCCCGCCTCGAAGGCGTCGCCCGGGTTGACGACCTGGAACTCCAGGCCCAGCTTCTGCACGGTCTCCGCCGAGCCCGGGTCGACGACCAGCTTCGCGTCCGGGTTGGCTTCGAGCAGCACCGGCAGCCGTTCGCTGTCGATGTGGTCGAAGTGCTGGTGGGTGATCAGGACCGCGTCCAGCTCGCGCTCGCCCTCGAAGCCCTCCGAGAACGCGCCGGGGTCGAGCAGGATCCGCGCGTTTTCCGTCTCCAGCAGGACACAGGCGTGTCCGAAATGGACGATTCGCATCAGGTGCTCCTCCGCGTGGGTTCAGGACCAGCCTAGGCCCGCCAGAATGGCGTCGCCAAGATCGCTTCGGCGGTACCGGACCTCGTGTCCGGATCGCGCCGACGTGAGGATCCCCACGTCTCGCAGCGCGGTGACGTGCGCGGACACGGTGCTCGGCGCGAGGCCCAGCCGGCCGGCGAGCGCCGACGTGGACAGCGGTTCACCGAGGGCGAGCAGGACGGCGGCCTTGGTGCGGCCGAACACCGCGGCGAGGCGGGCGTCGTGGTCCGGACGGCCGCCCCACAGCCCGGCGACGCCGCGGGCTGGGTAGAGCAGCGCGGGCTGCCAGGGCGGGACGGTGACCACGCCGACGCCGGGCCAGGCGAAGACGGCGGGCAGCAGGAGCAGCCCGCGCCGGCCGAGGCGGACCCGTTCCCGGGACCGGGATTCGACCAGGACCGTGCCGTCGACGAGCCGGACGCGCCGGTGCAGGTCCGCGAAGACGAGTGGCAGACCGCCGTCGGCGAGCCGGCGGGAGCGGTGGGCGATGTCGGCGGCGAGAACGTCCCGCATCCGCGGCCAGTGCGGCGCGACCAGCTCCGACCAGACGAGTGCCATCTGGTCGGCGAGCAGATCGCGCGCCTTCGCCAGGTTTGAGGGCAGGCCGCTGAGGTCGGCGTCGACCATGGCCAGCTCGGCGGCGACCTGCCGCGGCGGCGTGCGGCGGATGCGGTCCAGCTGCGCCTCGGCCGTGGTGTGCGGGCCGTCGGGTGGCGGGCTGAGGAAGTCGGTGATGTAGCGGCGGCCGGACAGGACGCTGCGCAGCTCGGCGATCGGCAGGTCGGCGCCGGTCAGCCACGGCGGGTGCACGGGGTGTGCGCGGAGGCCGAGCCCGACTTGGACCGCACCGAGCGCCTCCTCCAGCGGGGAGATGCCGAAGCGGACCGGGCTCGCGGCGGTGAGGACCAACTCGATCATGGCGGGCCGACTTTCGGGAATCTCCGAATCAGTATGGGCGCGGGAGGGGCGGCGGAACAGTCGGAAGGGTGCGAATCGAGGCGGACGGGTGGGGTGGCGGCGGGCGCCGCCCGGGTGCTGGCGACGACGCACTTCGTCGAGGTGGGCGGCGAGCCGGGTTGGTCGTCGCGCCGATACCGGGTCAACCGCGTGCCGAGGAGGTCCGCCGGTGAATCGCGCGTATTGGCGCTGGTCCGTGGGCGCTCAGCTGTACCGCCTGCCGATCGCCATGGGGCCGCTCGCCTTCACCTCCGTCGCCACGGTCGTCACCGGGTCGTACCGGCTCGGCGGGGTGATGGTCGCCGTGCTCGTGGGGGCCGAGATCACCGGCGCGGTGCCGTGCGGGCGGCTGCTCGACCGGATCGGCGTGGCCCGCGGTCTGGTGCTCCTCCTGCTCGCCGCCGGCACGGCCATGGCGGCGCTCGTCGTCGCCGCGGGGACCGGATCACACGGGCTGCTGGTCGCACTGGTCGTGGTGCCTGGGCTCGTCGTCGGCGGGCTGTCCGGCGGGTTCCGCACCCTGCTCGGCTCCGTCGTGCCGGACGACCAGCTGCCGCGCGCCGTCGCGATCGACTCGATGCTCTTCGAGGGCGTCCTCATCGCCGGGCCGCTGCTGGTCGCCGCCCTGAGTCCGGCCGGCGCGCTCGCCCCGCTCGCCGCCATGGCCGCGGCCTACTTCGCCGCGGCGCTGGCCGTGCCGCGGGCCGTCGCGCCCGCCCCGCCGAGGCCGGCGAAACTGCCCGTCCGGAACGCGCTGCCCTGGCTCGCGTGCCTGTTCGCGCTGGGCCATCTGCTCGCGACCGTCGAGGTCGCGCCGTTACCGCTGGTCCAACGGCTCGGCGCGGACCCGGCGCTGGCCGCGGTGGTGATCGTCGTGCTGAGCGGGGCCAGCATCGCGGGTAGCGCGGTCTTCGCGTGGCGACGGCCACCGGCCGGGCGGCGGCAGGCCGCGATGGCGCTGGGCGGGTTCGTCGTGGGCGGCTCGGTGCTGGCCGCGGACCTCGGGTGGGCCGGGCTGCACACCGGCGCGGCACTGATCGGCGCGGGCACCGGGCCGCTGCTGACCGTCGCGTCCGTGCGGCTCCAGCGGTTGCTGCCGGAAGGCCGTCGCGCGGAGGGGTTCTCGGCCGCGTTCGTCGTGCAGGCGACCGGGTTCGGGCTCGGGTCGCTGAGCGTCGGCGTGCTGCCGTTGTCGCTGGCGCCCACTCTCGGGGTAGTGAGCTCGGCCACCGCATGTGCCATGCTGGCGTTACTGAACAGTAGTTAGGAGGCCAACGATGACCGCCGTGGAGCCGAAGCCGGCCGTCCAGGACACGTTCGACTCGCTGAACCCGGCCACCGACGAGGTCGTCGGGACCCACCCGGTGCACACCGCGGAGGACGTCCAGGCCGCGGTCGCCGCCGCGCGGACCGCCGCCGGCTGGTGGGCCGGCCTCGGGTTCGAGGGCCGCGCCGACCGCCTGCGCCGCTGGAACGGGATCATCACCCACCGCCTCGCCGAGCTGTGCGACGTCGTCAGCAAGGAGACCGGCAAGCCCGCCGGCGACGCGCAACTGGAGGCCGTGCTCGCGATCGAGCACATCCACTGGGCCGCCCGCAACGCGCGCAAGGTGCTGGGCCGGAAACGCCGCTCGGCCGGACTGCTGCTGTCCAACCACACCGCGACCGTCGAGTACCAGCCGCTGGGCGTGGTCGGCGTGATCGGGCCGTGGAACTACCCGGTCTACACGCCGCTCGGCTCGATCACCTACGCCCTCGCGGCCGGGAACGCCGTGGTGTTCAAGCCGAGCGAGTACACCCCCGGCGTCGGGAAGTGGCTGGTCGACACCTTCGCCGAGGTGGTGCCCGAGTACCCGGTGCTGCAGCTGGTCACCGGCTTCGGCGCGACCGGCGCGGCGCTCGTCGGCGCGGGCGTCGACAAGATCGCGTTCACCGGCTCGACCGCGACCGGCAAGAAGATCATGGCCGCGGCCGCCGAGACCCTCACGCCGGTGGTCATCGAGGCCGGCGGCAAGGACCCGCTGATCGTCGACTCGGACGCCGACCTGGACGCGGCCGCCGACGCCGCCGTGTGGGGCGCGTTCTCCAACTCCGGGCAGACCTGCATCGGCGTGGAGCGGGTGTACGTGCACGAGCGGGTCTACGACCAGTTCGTGGACAAGGTCGTCGCGCTGACCCGCGGGGTGAAGCCGGGCCAGCAGTACGGGCCGATGACCATGCCGTCGCAGCTGGACGTGGTGCGCAGGCACATCGCCGACGCGCTGGCCCGCGGCGGCCGGGCGCTGACCGGCGGCGCGGACGCGGTCGGCGACCGGTTCGTCGAGCCGACCGTCCTGGTCGACGTGCCGGAGGACTCCGCCGCGGTGCGGGAGGAGACGTTCGGCCCGACCATGACGATCGCCAAGGTGCGCGACATGGACGAGGCGGTCGAAAAGGCCAACGCGACGGTCTACGGGCTCGGCTCGACGGTGTTCTCCCGCGCCAACGCCACACGACTGGCCCAGCGGCTCAAGGCCGGGATGATCTCGATCAACGCGCCGTTCTCGTTCGCCGGGGCCGCGTCGCTGCCGTTCGGCGGGGTCGGCGACTCCGGCTTCGGGCGGATCCACGGCCCGGAGGGCCTGCGCGAGTTCGCCCGCCCGAAGGCGGTCGCCCGCCAGCGCTTCGCGGTGCCGATCAAGCTCACGACCTTCGCGCGCACCGAGAAGACGGACAAGCTGGTGAGCAAGCTCGTCACGGGCTTGTACGGCCGGAAGCGTTGACGCCCTCGCCGACATGTTCGCGACGCGCCTTGGAGTCGGACCTCCAAGGCGCGTCGTGTTTTATCCGCGCGTCGCGGCTTTTCTCTTGCCGCTACGCATGAGTTGCTCGCGGGGCCACTGGCAGCCGCACAGCGGCTGCGCTGGCACTTGAAAGGAACTTTCTATGCCGAGAGATCGGCGCGGGAAGTCACCTCCGCCGTGCATGTGCGCGGTGTGCAGGCTGCGCGGCGGCGGAACAGCAGGACCAGAGGCGAGATCCGATGGATCGTTCTCCTCGTGGCCCTGCTGGGCCTTCGTCAGGACGAGTTGGAGCTCGTCCAGCAGTACTGCCTGCTTTGAGCAGGTCCAGCGAGGGCGGGCATGTGGATATCCGCCACACCCTCTCTGGGAACGAAGAGCCCTCTGACGTCCATCTTCATTTCCGAACTCGGCGTGTTGCGGCTGGAGAACTGTTGCGCGACCCCGGCCGCCTGAACGCACCGCAACAACCCGCGATCGCAACACCCGCACCGGCAGCTGTCAACAGGATGAGTGAACTTCTCGTCAGCGGGTAACCATCCGTATGCGAAAGATCATCGGTATCGCGGCCGGAGCGGCGCTCCTCGGCTCGATCGGGATCGCCGCTCCCGCCGCGCACGCAGCGGAAACACCGTGCAGCCCGCGGGCGAAGGCGTGCCTGCAGCTGCACACCAACCAGGCCTGGCTGACGAACAACGGTCAGGTGACCCGCGGGCCCGTTCCGGTCACCGTGGGCAAACCCGGCTACGAGACGCCGGTGGGCACGTTCAAGGTCCAGTACCGCGACATCGACCACTACAGCAAGGCCTACGACGCTCCGATGCCGTACTCGGTGTTCTTCACGACCACCGGCGTGGCGTTCCACGAGGGCAGCCTGCGTGAGCAGTCGCACGGGTGCGTGCACCTCTCGCGCGCCGACGCGAAGGCCTTCTACCAGACCCTGCGCACGGGTGACGTGGTCGAGGTCGTGAACTGAGTCCGGTATTTCGGACGAGGCGGGGTATCGTGCGGTCATGCCCCGTCTCGTACCGGCCGTGCTCCGGGCCGCGGACATCCTGGAACTGTTCCTCGACGAACACGTCCGCCTGTCCGCGACCGAGATCGTCGAGCGCCTGGGCCTGCCCCGCTCCACCACGCACGAGCTGCTGACCACCCTCGTCGCCCGGAAGTACCTGGACCGCCAGGCCGGCGAGGAGACCATGTACCGCCTCGGGCCGAAGCTGCTCGAACTGGGTGCGCGCTACCAGCAGCGGCTGGAGTTCGGCGTCGAGGCGGACGCGGTGGCCCGGCGGGTCGCGGCGCAGTGCGACGAGACCGTACACGTCGCCGTGCTGGACGGGCTGGAGGTCGTCTACGTGTCCAAAATAGACTCGACCCACTCGGTGCGCCTGATCTCCGCGGTCGGCCGCAGGCTGCCGGCCAACTGCACCGCCGTGGGCAAGGTCCTGCTCGCCGGGCTGTCCAGGGAGGAGGTCAGCCGCCGGCTCAAGGGGCACCGGCTGACCGCGCTCACCGAGCACAGCATCACGTCCCGCCCGGAGCTGCTCGCCCAGCTGGACGCGGTCCGGGTGACCGGCGTCGCGCACGAGCGCAGCGAGTCCAATCCGGACGCCGGCTGCGTGGCCGCCCCGGTGGTGGACTCGCGCGGCGAATGGGTCGCCGCGATGAGCATCTCCATCCCGACCTCGCGCCACGACCAGGAGTCCTGGCGCCGCTGGGAAAAACTCGTGCGCGAGGGCGCCGCCGAGCTCTCCCAGCGCCTCGGCGGCCGCGCCCCCGACCCCACGACATGAACCCCGTTGCGGGGTTGATGTTTCGCCCGGTTTCCGCACCGGCACCGTAGCGCGCGGACTTCCCGCAGGTCACCGCCGCTGCGCATGTCAGGAAAACCACGGCGGCACCCGGGAAACTACGACCCGTTCCTCCTCCTTACGAGAAATGGGTGGTTTTCATGCGTTTTCGCCGGACGTTGAGTGCGGTGGCCGTGGTGACCGCCGCGGCGGTCGCTCCCGTGGTGATGGCCCCGGCCGCGGATGCGGCGTGGTGGAAGCTCCAGATGCACACCGATGACGGGGACCCGGGCGGTCGCGTGCGTTTCCAGCCCAACGGGGACCGCGTCGAGGTCTGCGACATCGAAGCCGACGGGTACGGGGTCGAACTCTACGTCTCCCGGCCGTACCACAATGACAGCTACCGGATCAGGGTCGGGGGCAACGGCAACTGCGTGACCCGCGACGCCGACTGGCCGGGCTACAACTTGGCCGAGAACACCTACTACGACTTCGACATCTACCTCACCAAGAACAACCGGCTGCACTACTGGGACGAGTCCACCTGGCCTAGCTGATCCGATCGGCCAGCAGCTCCTCCGGCACGTTCTGGAACGCGACCGGGCGCCGGAACCGGTCCACCGCCGCCGTGCCGACCGAGGTGTGCAGCGGCGCCGTGGTCGCCGGGTACGGGCCGCCGTGGTGCATCGCGCGCGTCACGGCCACCCCGGTCGGCCAGCCGTTCCACACCACGCGCCCCACGTGCTCGGCCAGCTCGTCGACCAGTTCGGCCGCCACCGGGTCGTCGTCCTCCGCCTGCACGGTTCCGGTGAGCTGCCCGTCGATGGACCGGACGATGTCCAGCATTTCGGATTCGGTCGAGTACTCCACCACCAGCGAGGCCGGCCCGAAGCACTCGGTGCGAAGCGCCTCGCCGTGCTCCAGCAGCGCCTTCGCGGTCGTGGCCAGCAGCGTGGGCGCCTCGCCGCCGTCGACCAGCGTGCGCACCTCGGCGTGCCCGACCAGCCGGCCCAGCACGGCCGCGTAACCGCTCGCGATGCGCTCGTTGAGCAGCGGCGCGGCAGCCACCTGGCGCACCCGCTCGGCCGCCGCCTCACCGATCCCGGACCCGGCCGGGACCACGAACAACCCGGGCTTCGTGCACAGCTGACCCGCGCCCATCGTGAACGAGTCCACGTACCCGGCCGCGATCTCCGCGCCACGCGCCCGCGCCGCCGCCTCCGTGACGAACACCGGGTTCACGCTGCCGAGCTCGCCGTAGAACGGGATCGGATCCGGCCGCGACACCGCCAGGTCGTACAGCGCCCGCCCAGCGGTCGGCGAACCGGTGAAGGCCGCCGCGCGGACGCGGGGATCGGTCAGCGCGGCCCGGCCGTCCTCCTCGCTGTGGATCAACGCGAACACGCCCTCCGGCAGCGCGGACCGCACGATCTCGCCGGTCGCGTCGGACAGCCGCGGGTGACCGGGGTGCGCCTTGAGCACCACGGGGCAGCCCGCCGCGAGCGCCGACGCGGTGTCCCCGCCCGCGACCGAGAACGCGAACGGGAAGTTGGACGCCGCGAACACAAGCACCGGCCCGATCGGACGGTGGGTCAGGACCAGCTTCGGCCGCGGCGCGGGCGGCCACGAGGGGTCCGCCTCGTCGACGACCGTGCGCGGCTGCACCTCCTCGGCCAGCAACCGGAGCTGGAAGCTGGTGCGCACGACCTCGCCACGCAGCCGCGCCTCCGGGATGTGGGTCTCTTCCTGCGCGATCGGCACGAGCTCGTCCGCGGCGGCGTCGATGCCGTCCGCGACCTCCCGCAACGCCGCGGCGCGATCGGCGCGCGCCCAGGACCGGGCGGCGTCGGCGGCCGCTTCGAGGATGTCGTCCAAGCTCATCGGGTCACCTCCGCGACGGTGGCGGGCACGGCGAGGTCGGCGGCAGGCAGGGCCGAGCCGACGGCCTCCGGCGCGTGCCGGTGGAGCAGTTCGAGACCGATCTCAGCACGACGCACCCGCTCGCGCACCAGCGCGACCGCGGTCGGCGTCAGGTGCGTGCCGCTGGGGTAGATGTTCGGCGCGTTGCGCAGCCCGAACTTGAGGTAGACCGGCGCGGCGACCCGCACGATCTCGGCGATCTCGAAGTGCCGGACGAACCCGCCGAGGTCGTCGGGCGCCTCGATGTAGACGTCCAGCGGCAGGTCGACGGCCGCGCGGATCGCGGCGAGCTGGGCCAGGCTCAGGTCGGTCGGCACGTTGTAGGTGGTCGCCCCGGCCTGTTCGGCGAGCCGGATGGACGCCGGGTTGGCCAGGCCCATCTGCACGCTGACCTTGAACCGCATGTCGACGGGCAGCTCCCCGGCCGCGCGCATGCGGTCGGCGACGCTCAGCACGCCGACGTCGGTGACCAGCACGCTGCGGATCCCGGCCTCGGCGGTGCGGCGGATGTCCTCCAGCACGTGGACCAGCTGCTCGGCGCCCCGCGCCTGCGCGGCGAACGGCCCACCGCCGGGCGCCACGGACGCGGCGCCGGTGTCCCACCCGGCGACCGGGCGGGCGAACAGGCTCACCTCGACCTCGCGCGCCCGCGCGAGGTCGGCCATCGCGGCCAGTTCCGGCCGCGTCAGGAGCATGCCGCCGCTGCCCTGCGAGACGCGGTGCACCACGACCCCGCGCGCGTCGGCCTCGGCGTAGACGGCTTCCAGCGCCTCCGGTCCCTCGACGCTCGGGATCTCCACCCGGTACTGGGCGCCGTCCGGGAACCGCTTGGGGCTCGTCGGCAGCTCACCCGGGTCGCCGGGCGGCAGGCCCAGGGTGCGCAGGAAGTCGCGGGTTCTGTCCACGGTTCACCACCGTTGTTCGAAATTTCGGATGCGGTTCGTAGTCCCGGACGACGTTAGGCGCTGGCCGAACCGCGGTCAAGACGGTTGACATCGCCCGAATCCCGACTTTAGGTTCGGAGGGCCGAACGTCATCCGAGATATCGGACGAGCAGACAACGGAGTCACCCGTGCCCCCAGCCATCCTGCGCAAGATCACCCTGCGCCTGCTGCCCTTCCTCGGGCTGCTGTACGTGATCGCCTACATCGACCGGTCCAACGTCGGGTTCGCGAAGCTGACCCTGCAGTCCGAGCTCGGCCTGTCGGCGACCGTCTACACGCTCGGCCAGGTGTTCTTCTTCGTCGCCTACGCGCTGCTGGAGGTGCCGAGCAACCTCGCCCTGCACCGCTACGGCGCGAACCGGTGGATCGCCCGGATCATGCTCACCTGGGGCCTGGTCACCGTCGCGACCGCGCTGGTGTCCACGACCTGGCAGTTCTACCTGGCGCGGTTCGCGCTCGGCGCGGCCGAGGCCGGGTTCTTCCCCGGCGTCATCTACTACCTGACCCGCTGGTTCCCGGAGAGCCACCGCAGCAAGGCGATCGGGCTGTTCATGCTGGCCGGCCCGGTGTCGTTCATCATCGGCAACCCGGCGATGGGCGCACTGAACGACCTGCACGGCGTCCTCGGCCTGGAGGGCTGGCAGTGGATCTTCGTCGCCACCGGCATCCCCGCCGTGCTGCTGACGCCGATCGTGCTCTGGGTCCTGCCGAAGTCGCCCGAGACCGCCAAGTGGCTGACCGACGACGAGCGCACCTGGCTGACCGGCGAACTGCGCCGCGAGGCCGAGGCCGCCGGTGCCCAGCCGCACAGCCCATGGGCGGTGCTCAAGGACTCCCGGGTACTGGCGATGGCCCTGTTCTTCCTGTGCTTCCCGCTGGCCACCTACGGGCTCGCGTTCTGGCTGCCGACGATCGTCAAGGGCTTCGGCGACCTGTCCGGGTTCGGCGTCGGCGCGGTGTCGGCCATCCCGTACGTGTGCGTCATGGCTGGTCTTCTCGTGGTGCCGCGACTGGCCAACCGGCGCGAGGCGCCCTTCGGCTGGCTCGCGTTGATGCTCGGCTTCTCGATCGCCGGGTTCGTCGTCGCCGCGACCGCGAGCGCCCCGTGGCTGCAGATGATCGGGCTGTGCGTCGCGTCGATCGGCGGCTACGCGGCCCAGCCGGTGATGTGGGGCCTGGTGCCGAAGTTCCTCGCCGGGGCGACCGCGGCCGCGGGCATCGCCGCGATCAACGGCATCGGCAACCTCGGCGGCGGCTTCGGCCCGATGGGCATCGCGGCCATCGTGGACGCCACCGGTTCCGCCGCGACCGGCCTGTACTTCCTGATCGCGGTGTCCGTGCTCGGCCTGTTCGGCACGTACGGGCTGCGCCGGGTGCTGCGCCGCCGCGCGGACACCGCGAAGGTGCTGACCGGTTAGAAGGAGAAGCAGCCGATGGCGGCGTTGCCGTTGCGGGCGACCGCGTCGAAGAACTCCCGCAACTTCGCGTAGTTCTCCGAGAGGTACTCCAGCTCCTCGGCGGGGTGGGTGTCCCAGATCCGCGGGTAGATCCCGCGGGTCATCATGTCGGCGGGGTCGTAGTGCTCGGCGAGCCGCTCGAACGGCGCGGCGTTCAGCGACTCGGCGATGCTCTTGACCACCTCCGGCCGGAACCCGTTGAACTCGTCGCCGTCGTGTTCGATCGGGTCGCCGTCCATGCGCAGCTCCACCCCGACGCCCGCCTCGTCGAGGAGGTACTGGATGCCGTCCCAGGCCTTCTCGATGAAGGCGTCGCGGACGGTCTCGTCGTCGCTGAGCTCGTCGTACAGCTCTTCGGCCTGCTCGCTGTCACCCATCACGCCGTCCAGCCGCTCCGGCGTGACCTCGACGTACCCCAGTGTCATTCCCATCCGCAGAAGGTATCCAGGTCACACCCGCCACCACCCTGGGCGGGGGTGGCGCCGACCGCGGCTAGACTCGGGGAGTACCGCCTACCTGCGATTACTGGAGCGACCCGCCGTGGCCCGTGTGGTGGTTGACGTCATGCCCAAGCCCGAGATCCTCGACCCGCAAGGTCAAGCCGTCGCCGGGGCGCTGCCGCGGCTGGGCTTCACCGGGGTCACCTCGGTGCGCCAGGGCAAGCACTTCGAGCTCGAGGTCGACGACTCGGTCGACGACGAGACGCTCGCCAAGATCGCCGAGGGCTTCCTCGCCAACCCGGTGATCGAGGAGTGGACCGTGCGGAGGCTCTCGTGAAGATCGGGGTCATCACCTTCCCCGGCACGCTGGACGACGTGGACGCGGTCCGCGCCGCCCGCTACGCCGACGCGGAGGCCGTCAACCTGTGGCACGCCGACGAGGACCTGCGCGGCGTCGACGCGGTGATCGTGCCGGGCGGCTTCTCCTACGGCGACTACCTGCGCTGCGGCGCGATCGCCCGGTTCGCCCCGGTGATGTCGTCGGTCGTCGACGCGGCCAAGGGCGGCATGCCGGTGCTCGGCATCTGCAACGGGTTCCAGATCCTGTGCGAGGCCGGGCTGCTGCCGGGCGCGCTGGTGCGCAACAAGAAGCTGCACTTCGTGTGCCGCGACCAGTGGCTGCGCGTGGAGAACAACACCACGGCGTGGACGACCCGGTACGAGGCGGGCGCCGAGATCCTGGTGCCGCTCAAGTCGGGCGAGGGCGGCTACGTCGCCGACCAGTCCACGCTGGACGAGCTGGAGGGCGAGGGCCGCGTGGTGTTCCGCTACGTCGGCGAGAACCCGAACGGCTCGCGTGACGACATCGCGGGCATCTGCAGCGCCAACGGCCGCGTCGTCGGCCTGATGCCGCACCCCGAGCACGCGATCGACGCGCTCACCGGCCCCAGCGACGACGGGCTGGGGATGTTCCTCAGCTTGGTCGACAGCCTCGTCAAGGCCTGATGGTCCCCGGAGGCGACCGCCTCCGGGGAAACCTCAGCCCACGTGGGCGGCCGTCACCAGGCGCGAGTACGGGCCGTTCGCGGCGAGCAGTTCGGCGTGCGTGCCCAGCTCGGTGATCCGCCCGGCCTCCAGCACCGCGACCCGGTCGGCCGCCGCCGCGGTGTGCAGGCGGTGCGCGATCGCGATCACGGTCCGGCCGTCCAGCACCCCGCTCAGCGACCGCTCCAGGTGACGCGCCGACGAGGTGTCCAGCAGCGACGTCGCCTCGTCGAGCACCACCGTGTGCGGGTCGGCCAGCACGACCCGCGCCAGTGCGAGCTGCTGCGCGGTCGCGGCGGGCACGGCCAGCGCGCCCGAGCCGAGCTTCGTCTCCAGGCCGTCCGGCAGCCCGCCGAACCAGTCGCGCAGCCCGACCGCGGCCAGCGCGCGCACCAGCTCCTCGTCCGGCCACGACCCCGCCGGCAGCGTCAGGTTCTCCCGCAGCGTCCCGGAGAACACGTGGTGTTCCTGGGTCAGCAGCAGCACCTCGCCGCGCAGGACGTCCTCGGCCAGCTCGGACACCTCCGCGCCGCCGATCGTCACCGAACCCGAACCGGGCGCGGCGACCCCGGCCAGCAGCCTGCCGAGCGTCGACTTGCCCGCACCGGACGGGCCGACGATCGCCAGCCGCTGCCCCGGCGGCACCCGCAGGTCGATGCCGTGCAGCACCTCGCGGCCTGCCGAGTAGCCGTAGTGCACGTCGCGCACCACGATCTCCTGGCCACGCGGCTCCGGTCCGCCGGCCCGCTCAGCCTCACCGCGAACTCCCACCCGTCGCCCACCACCACCCTCAACGGAAGCGCTTCGCGCTGCGTCCACACCCAGGACCCGGCGCAGCGCGGTACCCGAGACCTGCAGGTCCTCGACCCACCACATCGCCTCTTCGAGCGGCCCGGCCAGCGCCTGCACGTACACCACCATCGTGGTGATCGTGCCCAGCCCGACCAAGCCCTCGCCGTACGCCCAGCCGCCGAGCAGCAGCACCGCCGCCACCGGCGTGACCTGCGCGATCTGCATCCACGGGAGCCAACCGACGGTCACCCCGCGCAGCCGCTGCTCGCCGCGGATCGCCCCGGCCAGCGTGCGGTTCCCGAGCGCGATCCGCCGCCCGGTCAGCCCGAGCGCCTCCGCCGTGCGCGCGCCCTCGGTGGTCTCGTGCAGGCTCGACTGCACCTCCGACCACTGGTCGAGCATCTCCTCGACGATCCGCGGCGCGCGCCGGACGTACCAGCGCATCGTGAGCACCACGATCGGCACCGCGACCAGCAGCCCGAGCGACAGCAGCGGCGAGGTGACGATCATCCCCGCGACCGTCAGCACGATCGTGATCAGCGCGATCGAGATCTCCGGGATCGCGTTGCGGACCGAGAAGTCGATCCGGTCGGCGTCCGTGGTCGCGCGGCTGATCAGGTCACCGGTGCCTGCCGCCTCGACCGTGCCCAGCGGCAGCCGCAGCGCGCGCTCGACGAACCCCTCGCGGGTCTCGGCCAGCACGCGCTCGCCGAGCATCCCGGCGCGGAAGCGGGCGAGCCGCTTCAGCACCGCCTGCACCACCAGGATCACCACGAACGCGAGCGCGAGCAGGTCGATCCGGCTGTCCCCGGCCACCGCGAGGTCCACCAGGCGCCCGAGGATCTGCGGGCCGGCCAGCCCGGCGATCGTGGCCAGGCCGAACAGCCCGATCACGACGCCGAACTCGCGGCGGTTCACGCGCAGCAGGTCCCGCGCCCAGCGCCGGGCCTCGGCGCCGGTCGCGAGCACTAGCTTGAAACGCATGTGATCACCTCGTCCGCCACCGCTTTCCACAGTGGACTTTCCGTGAAAACGACGGTCGTGCGGCCACGGCGCAGCTCGGTGACCCGCTCGGTGATGCGGGCCTCGGTGTGCGCGTCGACAGCCGAGGTCGGTTCGTCGAGCAGCAGGGTGTCGGCGTCCAGTGCCAGCGCGCGGGCCAGGTTCAGCCGCTGCCGCTGACCGCCGGACACCTCGCGGCCCCGCTCGCCGATCAGCTCGTCGAGCCCGTTCGGCAGGCCTTCGACGATGTCCTCGGCGTCGGCGGCCCACAACGCGACCTCCGCCCGCTCGGCCGGGACCAGCTGGTCCCGCAGGATGCCGGAGAACCACAGGTCCTGGTTGTGCGCGTAGACCACGCGCGACCGGAGTTCGGCCAGCGCCACGTGGTCGGCGGGCACGCCGGACACGAGCACCCGCTCGCCGGGCTCCGGCTCGGCGAACCGGGCCAGCCGCGCGGCCAGCGCCTCGGCCTCCGGCCCGGCGTCGACGACGGTCAGCTTCCCGGCCACCGCGGTGAAACCGGAGGTCGTGTCGTGCAGCTCCAGCGGCCCGTCCGGCAGCGCGACCGGCGCGTCCGGCTCGGACAGCAGCGGTCGCAGGCTCAGCACGCCGCAGACCTTCTTCGCCGACACCATCGCCGAGGAGAACGCGGCGGTGAACTCGGTCGCCGTGCTCACCGGCACCACCAGGAA
The DNA here is from genome assembly GCF_040614175.1 of Amycolatopsis sp. NPDC006131. Lineage (NCBI taxonomy): Bacteria > Bacillati > Actinomycetota > Actinomycetes > Pseudonocardiales > Pseudonocardiaceae > Amycolatopsis > Amycolatopsis sp. NPDC006131. The sequence goes on along the minus strand of NZ_JBEXTX010000057.1, from coordinate 25,300 downwards.
CACCGACGAGGAGTAGAACGCCACCAGCTCGCCGACGCTGATCGTGCCCGCCGCGACGAACCGCGCGCCGACCCAGGTGATCGCCACGGTGACCAGGCCGGGCAGCAGCACCTCGGCGCCCACCAGCCACGACTCGCTGCGCGCCACCTCGACGCCCGCACGCCGGACCCGCTGGCTGGCGCCGCGGAACCGGCCGAGGAACTGCTGCTCGCCGCCGACGCCGCGGAGGATCCGCAGGCCCGACACGATGTCCGCGGCCAGCGCGTTCACGCTGGACAGCTCCTCGCGCTGCACGCCCTTGCGGCGCTGCAGCGGCGCGACCAGCTTGCCCATGCTCAGCGTCGCGAGCGGGACCCCGACCAGCGCGATCACGCCCAGCAGCGGCGACATGCCGATCAGCACGAGGCTGACGGTGAGGAAGGCCACCACCGAGCCGAACAGCCGGCCGGTCACCTCGAACACGTTGCCGATGTGGTTGATGTCCGAGGAGGACACCGCCATCACGTCACCGGTCCCGGCCTGCGGGCGCAGCGACGCACCGAGCCGCGCGGTGTGCTCGACGACCGCACGCTGCGTCATCGCCGCGCCGTGGATCCACATGGTGTGCACGGCGAAGATCAGCGCGCCTGCGCACACCGCCTGCGCCACGCCGAGCAACACGACCAGGCCGACCCCGCCGAGCAGCTCCTCGCCCGCGCGGATGTCCTCGACCACCCCGCCGATCACGAGCGGCAGCAGCGCGCCGGGCAGCAGCCACAGCGCGCCCAGGACGCACGCGGACACGGCGAGCCACGGCCGCGCCCGCAGGAGCGCGCCCAGGAATCGCAGTGGCGTGAGCCGGGACGGGAGGCGCATGACAACAGACGGTAAGTGCCCCAGCTCACCTCACGCGACCGATTTTCTGCCGGTCAGAGCGCTGCAAGTACCCTGGAGGCCGTGACCGACACCCTGGCCATCGACACGACCGAGCGGGCCGCGGAAACGCCGGACCTCCCGCAGCCCTACCGCGAGCTCGGGCTCGCCGACGACGAGTACGCGCGCATCCGCGAGATCCTGGGCAGGCGGCCGACGGACGCCGAACTGGCCATGTACTCGGTGATGTGGAGCGAGCACTGCTCGTACAAGTCGTCGAAGAAGCACCTGCGCTACTTCGGCGAGACCACCACCGAGGAGATGCGCTCGAAGATGCTCGCCGGGATCGGCGAGAACGCCGGTGTCGTCGACATCGGTGACGGCTGGGCGGTCACCTTCAAGGTCGAGAGCCACAACCATCCGTCCTATGTGGAGCCTTATCAGGGCGCCGCGACGGGTGTCGGCGGCATCGTGCGCGACATCCTGGCGATGGGCGCGCGGCCGCTCGCGGTGGCCGACTCGCTGCGCTTCGGCCCGGCCGACGCGCCGGACACCCGCCGCGTGCTGCCGGGTGTCGTGGCCGGCGTCGCCGGGTACGGCAACTGCCTCGGCCTGCCCAACATCGGCGGCGAGGTCGCCTTCGACGCCAGCTACGCGGGCAACCCGCTGGTGAACGCGCTGTGCGTGGGCGCGATGCGCACCGAGGACCTGCACCTGGCGTTCGCTTCGGGCACCGGCAACAAGATCATCCTGTTCGGCGCGCGGACCGGTCTGGACGGCATCGGCGGCGTGTCGGTGCTGGCCAGCGACACCTTCTCCGGCGACGAGAACTCCGGCGGCCGCAAGAAGCTGCCGAGCGTCCAGGTCGGCGACCCGTTCACCGAGAAGGTGCTCATCGAGTGCTGCCTCGAGCTGTTCCAGCAGAAGCTCGTGGTGGGTATTCAGGACCTCGGCGGCGCGGGCCTGTCCTGCGCGACGTCGGAGCTGGCCGCGGCCGGCGACGGCGGCATGCACGTCGAGCTGGACAAGGTGCCGCTGCGCGCCGAGGGCATGACCCCGGCGGAGATCCTCTCCAGCGAGTCGCAGGAGCGGATGTGCGCGGTCGTCGAACCGTCCAAGGTGGACGCCTTCCTCGCGGTGTGCGCGAAGTGGGACGTCATCGCCACCGTCATCGGCGAGGTCACCGACGGTGACCACCTGGTGGTGACCTGGCACGGCGAGACCGTGGTGGACGTGCCGCCGCGCACCGTGGCGCACCAGGGCCCGGTGTACGACCGGCCGGTCGCCCGTCCGTCCACTCAGGACGAACTGCAGGCGGACACGCCGGAGAAGCTGCACCGTCCGTCCACTCCGGACGAGCTGCGGGAGACGCTGCTGAAGGTGGTCTCGTCGCCGAACCAGGCGTCGAAGGAGTGGGTGACCGACCAGTACGACCGGTACGTGCGCGGCAACACGGTGCTGTCGCAGCCGTCGGACGGCGGCATGATCCGCATCGACGAGGAGACCGGGCGCGGCGTCGCGGTGTCGACGGACTGCAACAGCCGGTTCGTGTACCTCGACCCGTACGCAGGGGCGCAGATCGCGCTGGCCGAGGCGTACCGCAACGTGGCGACGACGGGCGCCACCCCGCTGGCGGTGACGGACTGCCTGAACTTCGGCGCGCCCACGGACCCGGGTGTGATGTGGCAGTTCGAGCAGGCCGTGCACGGCATCGCCGACGGTTGCGCGCAGCTCGGCATCCCGGTGACCGGCGGCAACGTGAGCTTCTACAACCAGACCGGTGAGACGGCGATCCTGCCGACGCCGGTGGTCGGTGTGCTCGGCGTGATCGACGACGTGCGGCGGCGCATCCCGACCGGGATCGGCGCCGAGGCGGGCGAGACGCTGCTGCTGCTCGGCGAGACGCACGACGAGTTCGGCGGTTCGGCGTGGGCGCACGTGATCCACGGGCACCTGGGCGGGCTGCCGCCGAAGGTGGACCTGGAGCGCGAGCGGCTGCTGGCGGAGATCCTGGTCGCCGGTTCGCGGGACGGGATGATCTCGGCCGCACACGACCTCTCCGACGGCGGCTTGGCGCAGGCCCTGGTGGAAATGGTGCTGATCGGCCAGTGCGGCGCGCGGGCCCTGCTCGACGAGGACGCCGACCCGTTCGTGCAGCTGTTCTCGGAGTCCACCGGGCGGGTCCTGGTGGCGGTGCCGCGGACCGAGGAGCTGCGGTTCACGGAGATGTGCACGGCCCGCGGGCTCCCCTGGCGCAAGGCGGGCGTCGTGGACCCGGAGGCGGGCGGCCTGGAGATCCAGGGCGTGGCGACCTTCGGGATGGAAGAGCTGCGCGACGCGTTCGAGAGCACGCTCCCGAAGCTGTTCGACTGACGGTTCAGCCTCGGACGCGGAGCCGGGCGCGTCCGCCAACGAACGGTTCGAGCGACCAGGCCGCGGGGAGCTGCACTTCCCGCGCCTGGTCGACTCCGGTGTTGAAGAGCGAGACGCTCTCGACCGCCATCCGGAGGTCGACGTGATCCGAGAAGCGGATCCGGCGGAAGTCCAGCGAGACCGCGTTCCGGAACTCTAGATCAGGCTCTTCTGCAGCAGGAGCGTGTCGAGCCAGCGGTCGTGCTTGTAGCCGACGTTGCGCAGCACCCCGACGTCGGCGAAGCCGCGGCGGCGGTGCAGCGCGGGTGAGGCCGGGTTGCGCTCCGGGTCGGCGATCACCGCGATCACCTCGCGGATTCCGTTCTCCCGGCAGCGGGACAGGAGCGCGTCCAGCAGTGCGCCGCCCACGCCGCGGCCCGTCGACCACGGGGCGAGGTAGATCGAGTTCTCCGCCGTGCGACGGTAGGCCGGACGCGTCTTCCACGGCGAGCAGTACGCGTAGCCGGCGACACGACCGTCCACTTCGGCCACCAGGAACGGCAGGCCCGCGTCGGCGATCGCGGTGAAGCGGCGGGTCCACTCGGCCAGGTCCGGCGGCTCCAGCTCGAACGTCGCGGTGCTGGTGCGCACGTAACCCTCGTAGATCGCGGCGATCGCCGGTAGGTCGGCCACCCCCGCCGCTTTCACTATAGGAGAATCAAGCACTACTATAGGGTACATGGATCTCGGCGCGCTGGGCAGGCGCATCCAGACCACCCGCACTGGCCGCGGCATGACCCTGCAGGGGCTCGCCGACCGATCGGGGGTCAGCGTCAGCATGTTGTCCGCGGTCGAGCGGGGCTCGAAGGCGCCGACCGTCGTGGTGCTGGACCGGATCGCGCAGGGGCTCGGGCTGCCGCTGTCGGACCTGCTCACCGAGCCGCCGCGGATGATCGTGCGCCGGGCCGCGGACCAGGACGTGGTCGACGAGCCGGGCGGGTGGCAGCGGACCATCCTCACCCCCGTCGTGCCGGGGGTGAACTTCGAGTGGATCCGCTCGACGCTGCCCGCCGGCTGCGAGGCCGGCACCTACCCGCCCTACGCGGCGGGCTCGCACGAGTTCATCTACGTGCAGTCCGGCGTCCTCACGCTGACGATCGACGAGGACACCCTGGAACTGGAAGAGGGTGACAGCCTCTACCTCCCGGCAGACGTCACCCTCTCCTACGCCAACCACGCCGCGACGCCCTGCACGTACTACGTCGCGGCGCTGATCATGCGGCCGAGGCGCCCCGGCCTCGGCCGCCGATCCGGCTAGAACACCCCGAACACCGAGACGCAGAAGCCCTCGCCGTCGAAGTTCTCTGCGAAGAACAGGCCGGTGACCTGCTCGCCCTGCTGCGTGCCGGTCAGGTCGCCGGACACCATGGTGTCCGTGGCGCTGTCGTAGGTCGGCGTCACGTTGGCGCGCTTCTCGGCCGCCTCCCGCGCGTCGTCCTTGTTGTCCTGCGTGGCGTCCGAGCAGACCAGCGAGGTCACGCCGTTGACGTCACCGGCGGCCATCTTGGCCAGGAAGTCCTCGACCATCGCCTTGCCGTTGCTGCCGCCGGTGCCCCCGGTCGACGACGAGCTGCTGGACGACGTCGGGGTCCGGCTGCTCGACGAGCGCGAGGTGGACGTGCGGGTCGAGCCGCCGCTGCCGGACACCCTGGTCTCCAGGTCCTTCCAGCACCACTTGCCGTTGACCTTGGCCAGCGCACCGGTGCCGGTGCCGTTCTTGCCGCCCGCGGTCGCGCTGAACTCGACCGTCGCGGTGTCGCCGTTCTCGGTGACCTTGCCCATCGTGATGCTGTCGACGTCGTTGACGTCCTCGATCGCGGTGGTGACCGACCGGCTCGCGTCCGCGCACTTCAACGCGTTGAGCGCGTTCTTGTCGTGGTTCTTGATCCCGTCGATCACCTGCTGGGCGACCGTCTGGGGACCCTCCTCCTTGTCGCCGAGGAAGAAGCCCGGCACCCAGAACCCGGTGATGCCCAGCGCCGCCAGCACGACGACGAGACCGACCGACAGGCCGATCCACAGGCCTTTCTTGCTGCCCCCACCACCGGGCGGCGGGCCGCCGTAGCCGAACTGCGCGGTCTGCGGGTAGTTCGGGTCGTAGCCCGGGTACTGCTGGCCGTAGCCCGGCTGCTGCCCGTAACCGGGCTGCTGGCCGTACTCGGGCTGGCCGTAGGGCTGCTGGCCCGGGTACTGCTGGCCGCCGTACTGCCCACCCTGCTGCGGAAAGCCCCCGGACTGCGGGTAGCCGCCCTGCTGCTGGCCGTACGGATCTGGTTGCTGACCGTAATCCGGCTGTCCCGGCTGCGGTGGGTAGGTCATCGACGTCGCCCTTCCTGGATCGCTACGCCCTGCTCGGACGTATCGGCGCCGAACCTGGTTCCCCCACGCCCGGACATCGCACTGATCACGGGCATTGTGCCTGGCGACTCCGACAAAAGCGAAGGAGACTCCCACCACGGACGGGCGGGAGCCCCCTCGCGGTCAGCCCTTCGAGGTGGCGAGCACCTGCAGCCGGTCGTACGCGCCGTTGAAGGTGTTCTGGTCGATCGGGCTCGACGAGTACTGCCAGAACGTGTGGAAACTCCAGTTGTGCGGCAGGGTTCCCACCGTCGAGGCGTAGCGCGCGATCCACAGCGGGTTCGTCGCCGCGAACGCCCCGTCGACGCACTGGCTCCACCAGTTCGTGCTGGTGTAGATCACCGGGTACCGCCCGGTGCGGGCGTGGTAGGTGTCACTGAAGTCCTTGATCCACGCGGTCATCGCGCTCTTCGACAACCCGTAACAGGTCGAGCCGTACGGGTTGTACTCCATGTCCAGCGCGCCCGGCAGCGTCTTGCCGTCCGCCGACCAGCCCCCGCCGTGGTCGACGAAGTAGTTGGCCTGCGCGGCGCCGGACGCCGTGTCCGGGGTGGCGAAGTGGTAGGCGCCGCGGATCATGCCGATGTTGTAGGAGCCGTTGTACTGCTGCGCGAAGTACGGGTTGGTGTAGTACGTGCCCTCGGTCGCCTTGACGTAGGCGAACCGCTTGCCCTGGCCCCAGTAGTTCGCCCAGTCGACGTTGCCCTGGTGGCCGCTGACGTCGATGCCCTCCACCGTCGCCGCCGCCGCGGTGTCGCCGGCGGCGGCGGCCTGCGTCTCCGCGGTCGAGTGATCGCCCTCGACGCGCGCGATCTGCGAACCCATCGGGTGATCGTAACGAGCGACGTAGTCGTCGACCGGCATCCCGTCGACGGTGGCCGGAGCCGCGCCGGCCGGGGCCAGGGCGCCGAGCACGAGCACGGCGACCGACGCGGCGGCGGCGGACGTGGCGAACCGCCACCATCTCTTGCGTGGAGCAGACATACCCGAGTCCTTTCCATTGCCCTCGCGGAGGACGGTCTTGGTTGCAGGGAGACCGTCCAGGCCGTGATTCTTGATGACGACTTGCCGCTTTGTCACCAAATCCCGTGAATTTCGGATGACAGGTGGGTGATTCCCGCATGTCGTCGGCGACGGACCGACTTTCGTAGTAACTCGACCGGATTACGACGTCAGTTGTTCGTGGCGAAACCCTTGACCTGGTCCAGCGGCCCGTTGAACAGGTTCTGGTCGCCCGGCAGCACCCCCGAGTCGGCGAACTGCCAGATGAACTGGCGCGACCACCCGGCGGGCAGCGGGCCGACGGTCGGCTGGTAGCGGGCTATCCACAACGGATTGTTCTGCCCGAACCCCGCGTTGTTCCCGGTGCACTTGTTCCACCAGTTCGTCGAGGTGTAGATGACCGGGAAGCGGCCGGTGCGGGCGTGGTAGGCGTCCGAGAAGTCCCGGATCCACTCGCCCATGCGCTTCGGGTCGAGGCCGTAGCAGGCCTCGCCGTACGGGTTGTACTCCACGTCGAGCGCCCCGGGCAGCGTCCGCCCGTCCGGGGTCCAGCCGCCACCGTGGGCGAGGAAGTACTCGGCCTGCTCGCGGCCGCCGGAGACGTCCGGGCGCGCGAAGTGGTAGGCGCCGCGGATCATCCCGATGTTGTAGGAACCGTTGTACTGCTGGGTGAAACGCTTGTTGATGAACCCGGTGCCCTCGGTGGCCTTGACGTAGACGAACCGGCCGCCTGCGCCCCAGGCGCTCGGCCAGTTCACGTCACCCTGGTGCCCGCTGACGTCGTGCCCCAGCGCGCCGGAATCCGCGTTGTACCGGGGCGGATCGCCCTTGCCCTCGACGGCGGCGATCTGCGAACCGGCGAAAGTGCTTTCCGCCTTCGAGTAGTCCGGTGTGGACGCGGCGGACGACCCCGCTCCGCAGACGGCGGTCGTCCCCAGCGCCACGGACACGAGCAGCGTGCCCAGGCGCAGTTTCGAACTCCAGAATTGCACGGCGACTCCCATCCTCCGATGGTCGTCACCATGCCTCGATGGAGCCCTTTTTGCGAGTCGGCTTAGCTCGAAAGCGTGATGCGACTGGCTTAACCGTGCGGAATGTTTAGTCTTTTTGCTCCTGCTCGAGCGCGGCCACCAGGTGCTCGGCCGGCACCACCGCGGTCACCACGTCGTGCGGGTTGATCGCCACCGCGTGACCCGCGAGCAGCGGCACCATGTCGCGGCCGAGAACCGCCCGCGCGTGCGGCCACTCCGGCGGCACCAGCGACTTCGACGTGTAGGCCGGCACCAGGACGCGCCCGTCGGTGTTGTGGAACCCGATGACGGTGCGCTGCATGGGCGCGAGCGCGTAGACGAACAGCGTCGAGTCGAGGATCACCGGCGGCAGGTCACTCGCCGGCCGGTGGTTGGTCCGGACCAGCTGCAGCAGCCGCTCCAGGTCGTTGCGCGGCTCCGGGAACCCGAGCGCCTTGGGCGACGGCCGGTAGCGGTCGTTGGGGTGGAAGTCCTCCACGATGTTGCCGCTGCCGTTGACCGGGTACGCGCCGACGACGGCCCACGACGGCACCGGCCCGTTGGGGTCGAACGCCTCATCGATCACGTAGAGCCAGCTGTTCGGATTCGCCCTGGCGTTGGCGCGCATCTCCTCGGTGATCTTGGGCTTGCCCGTCTTGTGCTCGGGCTGAGGATTGGGTAGAAGGCGATCCGCCTCGTCCCGCTGCGCCATGTGCGAACCCCGTGTTTCCGCGTCACCTTGCTCACGTCTGCTGCTGTGCACTCTACTGTTTGACCATGCCCGCACCGCGTCCGGTTGACCCCGCTGAGTTGAGAGCCGCGCTGCAGGTCGTTTCGGCTTGGTTGAGCGGAGAAGCCGACCGGCCGGCGCGCCCGGAGCTCGCCGCGGCCGTCCGGCTGAGCCTGCGCACGCTCGCCCAGGACGCCCCCGGCAAGAGCGTCGAGGTGCGGGTGCCGCCCTTCGCGGCGGTGCAGTGCGTCGAGGGGCTGCGGCACACCCGCGGCACGCCGCCGAACGTGGTCGAGACGGACCCGCGGACGTGGCTGGAACTGGCCACGGGCCGTCTCGAATGGACGGACGCGGTGCGGGAGGGCCGGGTCACCGCGTCCGGGACCCGGGCCGACCTCTCGCACTGGCTGCCGCTCGTGCGCCTCTAAGGCTTGCGGCCGACACCGCCCGCGATGCACTGGCGGACGAGGTTCAGGGGCTGCAACCGCGGGCCGTCCGGCCACCAGTCGTCGCACAGGACGAGGCCCGGCTCGACCATCTCCAGACCGGGGAACAGGGCCTGGATCTCCTCCCTGGTCCGGAACCGGCCGCTGCCCATCGGGCTGTGGACGAACTTCTCCTCCATCTTCGCGGCCAGCTCGGCGTGCTCCGGCGTGCCCGGGTTGTAGAAGTGGGCGATGGAGACGTACGAACCGGGGGCCAGCGCGTCGATGTAGGTGGCCATCTTCTCGCCGCCGTCGTCGCCGAGGTAGTGGTGCCAGGTGCCGATCTGCAGCAGCGCGATCGGCCGGGAGAAGTCGAGGAACTCGCGGATCTCCGGGTGCTCCAGGATCTGCTCCGGCTGGAAGATGTCCGCGGCGACGAAGTGGGTGCGGTCGTTCTCTTCGAGCAGCGCGCGGCCGTGCGCGAGCACCACCGGGTCGTTGTCGACGTAGAGGACCTTCGCCTCCGGGTGCACCCGCTGCACGACCTGGTGGGTGTTCTCGGCCGTCGGCAGCCCGGAGCCGAGGTCGAGGAACTGGTCGATGCCCGCCTGCATGGCCAGGAACCGGCAGGAGCGGATCAGGAAGTCCCGGTTGGCCCAGGCCAGGTCGTTGACCTGCGGGGCGACGGTGCGGACCTGCGCCAGCACCTGCCGGTCGATCTCGTAGTTGTCCTTGCCGTTGAGCGCGGCGTCGTACACGCGCGCGATGCTCGCCCTGGTCGGGTCCACACCTACGGGAACTGCACTCGGATAGGGAGCGGTGGCACCGGACATCGCGGTCTCCCGGGCGTATCGAATGTGAATGGAATTGTCGGACCCACGTAGGGTAAGGGGCGTGCCGCGCCCGGTAAATCCACACCGCGCTTGACTGCGGCCCACCGCGCTGTAAGTTGGATGACTGGTGATTTCTGCGAGGAAGGGTCTTTGATGGCTCCCATCGACCTCCCCGGCTCCGAACAGGCCACCGGCCCGACGGCTCGGCGGATGATCCTCGGCACCCAGCTCCGCCGCCTGCGCGAAAAAGCCGGCATCACACGCGCCAAGGCGGCGTGGGAGATCCGCGCGTCCGAGTCGAAGATCAGCCGGATGGAGCTGGGCCGCGTCGGCTTCAAGGAACGCGACGTCACCGACCTGCTGACCATGTACGGCGTCCACGACCCCACCGAGCGGGAGTGGGCCGTCAAGATGGTCAAGGAGTCCAACCAGCCCGGCTGGTGGCACCCCTACAACGACCTCGTGCCCGGCTGGTTCGACAACTACATCGGCCTGGAGGAGGCGGCCTCCCGGATCCGCACGTACGAGCTGATGTTCGTGCCCGGCCTGCTGCAGACGGAGCGCTACGCGCGTGCGGTGATCAGCCACGGCGACCCGGACAGCCGGGACGAGGGCGTCGAGCGCAAGGTGGGCCTGCGGATGCGCCGCCAGAAGCTGCTCACCGGGCCGAAGCCGCCGCGGCTGTGGGCGGTGCTCGACGAGGCCGTGCTGGAGCGCCCGTTCGGCGGCGCCGGCGTCCTGAAGCAGCAGATCAGCCACCTGCTGGAGCTCATCGAGCTGCCCAACGTGACCATCCAGGTCATCCCGTTCGACATGAGCGGGTTCGCCGCGGAAAGCGCCTTCTCGCTGCTGCAGTTCGCCGAGCCGGACCTGCCGAACATCGCCTACGTCGAGCACCTCAACGGCGCGCAGTACCTGGAGAAGCCGGAGGACCTGGAGGTCTACGGCCGCGCCTTCGACCGGCTCGCCGTCGACGCGGAAACACCCGATCGGACGCGGCAGATGCTGTTGAAGAAGCGGGAAGAGCTTTAGGCGAAATGGGTGACGACGAGTAGTCGCAACGAGGCCATCCAGGCCAGTTTTTGTCACCCGATCGAATTACACGCCCCGCACCATTCCTCACCCTCCGATCTGGGATTACTCTCGGCCGTGCACGTGCATTTACCCGTGCAGTAACCAGTGGTAGCGTGATCGCCACAAGGCCAGTGCACGTGCATTTGCACCGCGCAGATGCACTGACCCGGAAGGTTGGGGAAGTATGGCTGAGCAGTTCGTGAACGGCATGCCCGCCGGCGCCCTCACCGGCGCGTCCTGGCGCAAGAGCGCACGCAGCGGAGCCAACGGCAACTGCGTCGAGTTCGCCCAGCTGTCCACGGACCGGTACGCCGTCAGAAACTCCCGCTACCCCGAAGGCCCCGCGCTCATCTACACCCGCGACGAATGGGCCGCGTTCGTCGCGGGGGCGAAGGACGGCGAGTTCGACGATGTCCTCAACTGACACGGCCAAGTCCGTCGACGACCTGCTGCAGGACCTGATCGCCCGCGGATACCAGTTCGTGCACCCGCGCGACGCGAAGGGCGCCGTGATCGCGGTGGTCGGCGTCCGCGCTCACGACGCGGTGATCGACGTCGTCCGCCTCAACGCCGAGGACGACGTGGTCGCCACCCGCATCCCCGGCGACGAGGACGACGTACTCGCCCCGCGGACGGTGCTGTGGCGCACCACGGGCGAGGCCGCTCCGGTGCTGGACGAACTGCTCGCCCTGCCGGACGACGCCGCGGCGCCGCCGGACGATTCGGCCCGTCGCGGCGGCTGCTGGGTGCCCACCGGCACCGGCCGCTCCACCTGGCTCGCCGCGAGCTGACCCGCGAACCGCTCCCGTGAGGGGGAGTCGGCGCCCGGTGGTCAGTGGCCAGCGCCACTGACCACTGGGCGTCACTTCGATCGTCCACGACCTACACTTGAGTAGGCCTGCCCTCGTCTCCAGGGAGCACTTTCGTGGTTTCCCACCACATCGACGACCAGCCCGAGCGCGAACCGCGAGAAGAGTGCGGTGTCTTCGGCGTCTGGGCCCCCGGTGAAGAAGTCGCGAAGATGGCCTATTACGGCCTGTACGCGCTCCAGCACCGTGGGCAAGAAGCCGCCGGCATCTCGGTCTCGGACGGCAAGCAGATCGTGGTCTTCAAGGACCTCGGACTGGTCAGCCAGGTGTTCGACGAGCAGGTGCTCTCCTCGCTGCAGGGGCACATCGCGGTCGGCCACTGCCGCTACTCCACCACCGGGTCCTCGACCTGGGAGAACGCCCAGCCGATGTTCCGCCACACGGCGACCGGCAGCGGCATCTCCTTCGCCCACAACGGCAACCTGGTCAACACCGCCGAGCTGCGGGACCGCACCCGCGCCGCGGGCCTCAAGCCGCACCGCGAGCTGACCGGCTCCTCCAGCGACTCCGACCTGGTCGTCGGCCTGCTCGCGGACGCCGCCGCGGACAAGGGCACCGAGGCCGCCGCGCTGGACCTGCTGCCCACCCTGCGCGGCGCGTTCTGCCTGGTCTTCGCCGACGAGTCGACGCTGTACGCCGCCCGCGACCCGCACGGCGTGCGCCCGCTGGTGCTCGGCAGGCTGGAGCGCGGCTGGGTCGTCGCGAGCGAGACCGCGGCGCTGGACATCGTCGGCGCGTCGTTCGTCCGCGAGGTCGAGCCGGGCGAGCTGATCGCCATCGACGCCGAGGGCCTGCGGTCCTCGCGCTTCGCGAGCCCGGAGCCCAAGGGCTGCGTGTTCGAGTACGTCTACCTGGCCCGCCCGGACACCTCCATCGCCGGCCGCAGCGTGCACGCCACCCGCGTGGACATCGGGAAGCGGCTGGCCGCGGAGAACCCGGTCGAGGCCGACCTGGTCATCCCGGTGCCGGAGTCCGGCACGCCCGCGGCGATCGGGTACGCGCAGGCCAGCGGCATCCCGTACGGCCAGGGCCTGGTCAAGAACGGCTACGTCGGCCGCACGTTCATCCAGCCCTCGCAGACCATCCGCCAGCTGGGCATCCGCCTCAAGCTCAACCCGCTGCGCGATGTGATCCGCGGCAAGCGGCTGGTCGTGGTGGACGACTCGATCGTCCGCGGCAACACCCAGCGCGCCCTGGTGCGGATGCTGCGCGAGGCCGGCGCGCTCGAGGTGCACGTCCGGATCGCGTCGCCGCCGGTGCGCTGGCCGTGCTTCTACGGCATCGACTTCGCCTCCCGGGCCGAGCTGGTGGCCAACGGCGCCGACCTGGAGGGCATCCGCCGCCTCATCGGGGCGGACTCGCTGGGCTACGTCTCGCTGGACAGCCTGGTCGCCGCGTCCGAGCAGCCGAAGACCCGGCTGTGCACGGCCTGCTTCGACGGCCAGTACCCGATCCCGCTGCCCGACGACGCGCTGATCGGCAAGTACGTGCTGGAAGGGCTCGACCCGGCGGATGCCAGGACCGTCACCCAGGCCGGGTACGGTGCTGAGGATGCCGTCCGGCGTCCGTGAGTCCAGTCGAGTTCAGGAGTCCGCTTGCCGTGAGCGAGTCCACGAGCGCAACCTATGCCGCAGCCGGCGTCGACATCGAAGCCGGTGACCAGGCGGTCGAGCTGCTGAAACCGCACGCGGAGCGCGCGAGCAGGCCCGAGGTGCTTGGCGGGGTCGGCGGGTTCGCCGGGTTGTTCTCCCTCAAGCTGGACCGGTGGAAGGAGCCGGTGCTCGCGTCGTCCACCGACGGCGTCGGCACGAAGATCGCGGTCGCGCAGGCGCTCGACAAGCACGACACGGTCGGCATCGACCTCGTCGCGATGGTCGTGGACGACCTGGTCGTCACCGGCGCCGAGCCGCTGTTCCTGCAGGACTACATCGCCGTCGGCCGGGTCGTGCCGGAGAAGATCGCCGCGCTGGTCGCGGGCATCGCCGAGGGCTGCGTCCAGGCGGGCTGCGCGCTGCTGGGCGGCGAGACCGCCGAGCACCCCGGCCTGATGGGCGAGCACGACTACGACATCTCGGCCACTGGGGTCGGCGTGGTCGAGGCGTCCGAGGTGCTCGGGCCGGAGCGGGTGCGCCCCGGTGACGTGGTCATCGGCATGGGCGCGTCCGGGCTGCACTCCAACGGTTACTCGCTGGCCAGGCACGTGCTGCTGGAGATCGCGCGGATGCCGCTGGAGGGGCACGTTGAGGAGTTCGGCCGCACCCTCGGCGAGGAGATGCTCGAGCCCACCCGGATCTACGCGAAGGACTGCCTGGCGCTGGCCGCCGAGGCCGACGTGCGCACGTTCGCGCACATCACCGGCGGCGGGCTGGAGGCCAACCTGGCGCGGGTCATCCCGGCCGGGCTGCGCGCCGAGCTGGAGCGCAGCACCTGGACGCCGGCGCCGGTGTTCGCGTTGATCCAGCAGCGCGGCAAGGTCGAGCGGGCCGAGATGGAGAAGACGTTCAACATGGGCGTCGGCATGGTCGCGGTGGTCGGGTCCGAGGACGTCGACCGGGCGCTGGCCGTGCTGACCGCGCGGCACGTGCCGGCGTGGGTGCTGGGCGAGATCCGCACGACCGAGGACACCGAGGCCCCGCGCGCGGTGCTGACCGGTGACCACCCCCGGTTCTGACCTGCAGGTTTCCCGGCGGCTGGTGATCCCGGCCGCCGAGCTGCGCGAACGGTTCTCCCGCTCGTCCGGGCCGGGCGGTCAGGGCGTGAACACCACGGACTCGCGGGTCGAGCTGTCGTTTGACGTGGCCCGGTCGCCGTCCATCCCGGACGATCTGCGGCCGCGGCTGCTGGAGCGGTTGCGGTCGCGCCTGGTCGACGGGGTGCTGACGATCGCGGCCAGCGAGCACCGCGCGCAGCTGGCCAACCGCGAAGCCGCGCGTGAGCGGCTGGTGGCGGTCCTGCGCGCGGCGGCCGCGCCACCCCCGCCGCCGCGCCGCCCCACCAAGCCGTCGCGTGGTGCCAAGGAGCGACGGCTGGCGGAGAAGAAGCGCCGGGGCGACGTCAAGCGCGGCCGCGGCGGCCGCTTCGAGTATTAGGGTCCGGCTCGCCCGTCCCGCGTCACGGCCGGCGCCCGGCGACCGCGAGACCCGCTGCCCGGGCGAACTCGTCCAGCACTCAGTCCAGGCAGAACTCGTTGCCCTCGATGTCGGCCATGACGATGTGCCCGAACGCCATCGGCGGCGCCGGCTCGTGGCGGTGGATCCGCTTCGCGCCGTGGGTGGTCAGTCGTTCGGCTTCCGCTTCCAGCGCTGCCATCCGCTCGTCGCCCTGGAGGCCGGGGGCCGCGCGCACGTCGAGGTGCACCCGGTTCTTCACCGTCTTGCCCTCCGGCACCTTCTGGAAGAACAGCCGCGGGCCCTTGCCGTCCGGGTCAACCACAGCGGACGCGTCGTTGCGCCGCTCCGGTGGCACGCCCATCGCCTCCAGCGCCTGTTCCCACGAGTCGAAACCGGCGGGCGGGGCCTGCAGCTCGTAGCCGAGCGCCTCGGCCCAGAACGCGGAGACCGCGGCCGGGTCGGCGCAGTCGAAGGTGACCTGGATTTCGCGGGCCATGTCAGTTCGCCTCCTGGCGGATCCGGGTGTGCAGGTACAGGTCGCGCAGCAGCGACACTTCGGACAGGTGGTGGATCAGCTCGCGGTTGATGTGCAGGACCAGCGCGGCCATCGGCCACTCGGCGTACGGCCCCTCGGCCTCGCCGCACGGGCGCGCGAGGCCCTCTTCGCCGAGCGACTCCACACCCTTCATCCACATCGCGTACTCGGCGTCGAGCTGGGCGAGCGCCTCGGCCGCGGTCGGCGCGTACTCGAACGACTCGTAGTCGGTGGGGGTGCGGCCGAAGTGGGCGGCGTTGCGCATCGCGAGCACGCCGACGATCACGTGCCCGAGGCGCCAGGCGATCGTCGTGATCGGGGCCGGGTCGGGTTCCGGGAACGCGAAGTCGATGGTCACCGACCCGGACCCGGCCTGCACCGGCGCGGTGCCGGTGCCACGCGGGCGCACGTTCCAGCTGTCCGGCGCGGGCTCCCAGAAGTACTCGTCGTCGGTGAGGCCGGCGAGGCGGTCACGCAGCTGGTGGGTCCAGTGCCAGTCGATCTGGTCGCGGAGCAGTCGGTTGAGGTTCATGGCGACAGCATGCAACCAATAGCGGACAGGTTCCTTCCGCGATCTGTGGAACCATTCCGGCATGAGCGTGGAAGCCACCGTCGAGCGGGTGTTGCGGCTGCTGGCGCTGCTGCAGCGGCGGCCGTCCTGGACCGCCGCCGAACTCGCGGCCGAGCTGGGCGTCACCGATCGCTCGGTGCGCCGTGACGTGGAGCGGCTGCGCGCGGTCGGCTACCCGGTGCACGCCACAGCGGGTGTCGGCGGCGGTTACCAGCTCGGCGCGGGCACCCGGCTGCCGCCACTGCTCCTCGACGACGAAGAGGCCATCGCGACCGCCGTGTCGCTCCGGCTGGCCTCCGGCGGCACGGTCGCCGGGGCAGGTGACGCGGCGCTGCGGGCGCTCGCGAAGCTCGACCAGGTCATGCCGCCCCGGCTGCGTGCCGAGGTGCGGGCGGTGCACGGCGCCACCGAAACGCTGGTGGCCGGCATCGAGATCGACGCGGAACTGCTGGTCACGCTCGCCCGCGCGTGCCGGGACGCGGTGCGGGTCCGGTTCCGGTACTCCAGCCGGGGCAGCGAGGACCTGGAGCGCACGGTCGAGCCGGTGCGCATGGTCGCCACCAACCGCCGCTGGTACCTGATGGCCTGGGACCTCGACCGCGACGACTGGCGCACCTTCCGGCTGGACCGGATGCGCGAGGTGACGGCGACGACCTGGCGCTTCCGGCCGCGGGAGCACCCCGACCCGGTGGCGTACGTGCAGCGGTCGGTCAGCGCCGCGCCGTACCGCTACCTCGCCAAGGTGCGGCTGCGGGCCAGCGCCGAGGAGGTGCGGGACCTGGTGCCGCCGCAGGTCGGGCGCGTCGAGGAGGACCGGGACGGGTGGTGCCTGCTCGTCGCGGGCGGTGACCAGCTGGACTGGCTGGCCGTGCACGTGGCCCGGCTGGGCTACGAGGCGGAGATCCTCGAACCGCCGCAGCTGCGCGAGGCCGCGGCCCGGCTCGCCGAACGCGTCGCCGCGATGGCCGGGGAGCCTCAGACCCCCACCGGGCGCTTGCCGGGCGTGGACTGACACGGCGCGGGGATCCCGAGCACCTCGCGATCCCGCATCCAGCCGCAGCGCGCCGCGGCGACCCACATCGGCCTGGTCCGGCTCCGCCTGCGGGCCAGGAACCGCCACGCGAACAGGGCGGACGGACCGGCGATGATCGTGACGGGAAACCGGCAGGTCCGGGATCGTGTGTCAGCGCGCGAGTGACAGGGCGCTTTCCAGCAGCCGCTGGATGTGCAGGCCGCGGTGCACGTCGCACGGGTGGGAGGTGGTGCCGGTGTCGACCATCGCCGCGAAGTCGTCCAGCATCGCGGTGTAGGACTGGGCGGCGCCGCCCTCCTTGCGGCCCAGCGTGCGGTAGCCGTGCTCGCCGTAGACCGCGAACTCGACGACCGTCGGCCGCATCGGCAACCGCAACGACAACGTCGCCGAACTCAGCGCGCCACCCGCGTGCTCGAACACCACGTGCCACAGGTCGCTGGGCCCGCGATGCGCCGAGCGCACGCGCTCGATCATGCCGAGCGCGGCGTCGAGCAGGTCGAAGGCGTGCGGCCCGACGTCGGCCAGCGTGCCGCCGTCCGCCTGCCGCCACGGCGAAGCCGCGTACGCGCCGCCGAGCAGACCGCCGGACAACCACCGCACGCCACCGCCGCTCCAACCGCCCGCCGCGGCGAGACCGGCCAGCCAGTCCCGCGTCGCGGTGGCGTAGCGCAGGGTCAGCATCACCAGGCTCGCCACGCCCGCGCCGTCCACGGCGTCGGCCAGCCGCTCGGCGCCCGCGACGTCCGCGGCGATCGGCTTCTCCAGGATGACGTGCTTGCCCGCCTTGGCCACCTCGACCGCCAGCTCGGCCTGCGTCGACGGCGGCACCGCGAAGGCGACGGCGTCGACCTGGCCGAGCAGGTCGTCCAGGCTGGTGCACACCTCGGCGTCGTACGGCTGCGCCAGCTCCCGGGCCGCCTCCTCGCGGCGCGTGAACACCGCGCTCAACCGCGTCGACGGGTGGTCGGCCAGGCCGGGCGCGTGCACGGTGCGGGCCCATGGACCCGCGCCGACCAGCCCGACGCGCAGCGGTTCGTCCACGATCAGGAGTAGGAGTAGAAGCCGCGGCCGCTCTTCTTGCCCAGCAGCCCGGCGTCGACCATGCGCAGCAGCAGCGGCGGCGGCGAGTAGAGGGGCTCCTTGAACTCCTCGTACATCGACTCCGCGATCGCCTTGATCGTGTCCAGTCCGATCAGGTCGGACAGGCGCAGCGGACCCATCGGGTGCGCGGTGCCCAGCTCCATGCCGCGGTCGATGTCCTCGGCCGAGGCGAAGCCCGACTCGATCATCCGGATCGCCGACAGCAGGTACGGCACGAGCAGCGCGTTCACGATGAACCCGGCGCGGTCCTGCGACCGGATCACGGTCTTGCCGAGCGAGCCGGTGACGTGCTCGTCCGCGCGCTTCACGGTGTCCTCACCGGTCAGCAGCGACGGCACCAGCTCGACCAGCGGCAGCACCGGGACCGGGTTGAAGAAGTGGATGCCGATCACCTGCTGCGGACGGCTCGTCGCCATGCCCAGCTTCATGATCGGGATGGATGAGGTGTTGGAGGCGAACACCGCGTCCGGCCGCTCGACGATCTTGTCGAGCGAGCGGAACACCTCGACCTTCGCCTGCTCCTGCTCGATCACGGCCTCGATCACGAGGTCGCGGTCGGCGAAGGAGGCGATGTCGGTGGTGAAGGTGAGCCGCCCGAGCGCCGCGTCGGCGTCCTCGGCGCTCAGCTTGCCCGCCTTTACCGCGCGCTGCAGCGATTTCTCGATGCGCGCGCGACCGGCGTCGAGCGCCGGCTGGTTCACCTCGGTGATCGTCACGTCCGCACCCGCACGCGCGTGCACCTCGGCGATCCCGGAGCCCATCAAACCGGCTCCGACCACGCCTACTCGCTGGATGTCCGCCATCGCACCTCTCCAGTTCCGGCGCCCGACGACGCATGACACAGCACACGAGGGCGGGTTCCGGTCACGACCGGACCCACCCTCGTGTGCTGGTCAGACGTCAACGACGGTAGTCGTCGTACTCGTCGGCGTACGGGTCGTACGGGTCCTCGTACTTCTCGTCCTCTTCACGAGGATGAGAATTGGAGGACTGTCCTGACAGCTCGCGCTGAAGCGCAGCGAAATCTGTGTCGGGAGTGCTGTACTTGAGCTCTCGCGCCACCTTCGTCTGCTTGGCCTTGGCCCGGCCGCGCCCCATGGCTCGACCCCCTCGCACAGGGAACGGGGCGGCCGGGGGAATCGGCGGCCCCGCATCGTCTCGACAATTGGTTCCTGGTGACACCGTACCCTGTCCGAGGGGTCCAATGCGACGTGGCTTCGTGTGCTTGTCACGACAGTGTCGGGGATTGCGCCGGTCGGTGGTCGCGACCGGGCGGCGACGTGCCACGATTCAACGGTGCTCCGACCGTTCGTGGCCTACCTCCGGGTGTACGAGCCCTTGTCCGCGTTCGGCGACCCTCCCCCCGCGGGGCTGCGCAAAGCCGTCGAACAGGCCCAGCTGAGCCGCGCGGCCGCCGCCGAGCGGGAACAGCTCATGTGGCTGAAGTCACAGACCACGCGTCCCGTCCGTTTGCTGCCGGGCGAGTTGCCCGGCGGGCGGGCGCTGCCGAGCTCCGACGTGCTGGTGCTCGACCCGGCCGAGGTGCCCACCGACACCGGCGCGAAGGTCGGGCCCGGCCCGCTCGTGTGCCCCCTGGAGGTGCGGGCCCGCTCGGCCGCGGCGCTGGTGAGCTTCCTCGGCGACGCGCACCCGTCGCTGCACGCCGCGGTGATCGACTCGACCGGGGTGAGCGAGGAGAAGCTGAAGGCCAGGGCCAGCTCGGCGCTCGGTGATCTGCCGCAGGCCGCCGTGCACGTCCTGTCCACCACGTGGACCGTGCCGCTGCCGTGGTTCGCGCTGGTCGACCCCAAGCACCGCAGGCTGAACCTGGGCTCGGGCCCGGACGACCCGGAGCGCGAGGTCTCCTGGCGCGTGGCGATGGGCGACGCGACCCAGCGGGTGGCCGAGGCGCGGGAGCTGGTGGAGGAGACCCTCGGCGACTCCGGCCCGGCGCGGATCCTGGCGGAGACCGCCCGGTGGCTGACGAACTTCGACCCGGCGTCGGCGGTCGAGCTGGACTACGGCGGGCTGGTGCAGCTGATCGCCGACCCGGTGCTGGAGTCGGACACCAGCGCGGAGGAGGTGCACAGCATCATGGACGCCCTGCGCTCCGGCGACGTCGAGCAGATCGCCGAGCTGTTCACCGACCTGCGTGACTACTGGAGCGAGCTGGCGGCCCGGGAGCACTTCAACTAGGACGACCGCACCGCGGTGACGAACCGGACGTCGTCGGAAGCCAGGCGGCGACGTCGGCGGGCTCGCTGAGCCGCCCCAGCGGCACCCCGGCCCGGTAGACGACGTCGCCCACGGTGTGCACGGTGATCTGCCGCCGGTCGACCCCGGGGGTCAGTCACGTCGGCGGCGAAGGCGGCGGTGCGGCCACCGGCCTCGGTGATCTCGGCGACCACCTTGCCGGCGCCGTCGTGGTCGCTGCGGGCCACGGCCGCTGGACGCCCCGGTGAACCAGGGCGATCGTCAGGCGTCGTCCGCCCGCTCGGCGGCCAGCAGGTCGTCCACGTTGGCCGAGCCCTTCGCGTAGCGGGCGGCGATCTCGGCGTTCAGCTGGTCCACCACGGCCTGCACCTCGCGACGGCGCTGCGACACCGACGCCTCCTCGCCCCGGTAGTCGTCGAGGGTCGCGGCCAGCTTCTCGTCCGAGAGCGCGCCCACGTCGGTCAGGTCGGCGTTGCCCACCAGCGCCTCGGCCTGGCGCCGGTACTCGCCGGCGCGGGAGGGCTCCAGCTGCTGGTACCGCCCCGAGCCGCGCGCCGGGCGCAGCGCGTTGTCGGACAGGATCGTGGCGAGCTGGTCCACGATGCTCTCGCCGCCGGAGCGCCGCCGCTCCTGCTCGGCCCGCACGATGTCGATCCGCGCGTGCAGCAGCCGCCGCAGGTAGGAGAGATCGGTCTCCTCCTGGGCAGCCTCGTCCCGGCGCTCACGCAGCTGCCCGAGCGACAGGTCGGCGAGACCCCGCACGTAGGCGGGGTCCAGGACACGGTCGATGCGACGGCGTCCGCCCGGCCGGACTTCGATCACCGGGACATAGTGCTCCATGCCGGGCCCCGGCGCCAGGGCGGGTGCGTTATCACCCGCGCAGGCGAGCGGCGGCCTCCCGGCCCGGCGCGACGCCCTCGGCTGGCACCGAATCGGGGTCGACCGCGGCCTGCACGACCCGGTCCTCGTCCCCGGCGAGCAGCTCGGCGTCCACCGGCGCGGACCGCTTGACCAGGGCCAGCGCGATCGGCCCCAGCTCGTGGTGCTGCGCGACGCTGCCGACCCGCCCGACGACCCGCTCGCCGAGTTTCACCGGGTCCCCGGTCTCCGGGTAGATCTCCGGCGAGCCGTCCAGGTGCAGCAGCACCATCCGGCGCGGCGGGCGGCCGACGTTGAACACCTTCGCCACGGTCTCCTGCCCGCGGTAGCAGCCCTTGGCGACGTGCGCGGCGCTGCCGATCCAGTTCACCTCGTGCGGGATCGTCTTCGCGTCGGTGTCCACACCCAGCCGCGGCTGCAGCGACTCGACCCGCAACGCGTCGAACGCCCACGTGCCCGCCGGGCGCGCGCCCGCGTCGGTGATGCGGCGCCACCAGTCGGCCAGCTCGTCGCGCGGCACGGCCAGGTCCACGCTGGACCGTCCGGGCCAGGGCATCCGCCGGGCGAAGCCGCGGCCGACCGGCACGACGGAGTACGGCTCGGCGCCCAGCTCAATGTCCAAAGCGGACAGCACCCGGCCCGCCTCCGGGCCGAGCACGGTGAGGATCGCCAGCTCGTCGCTGACGTCCTTGATCTCCACCTGGGACCAGAACTTCATCGCTTCGAGGTACTCGCGCAGGGTCTGCTTGCCGCCCTTGGGCAGCGCGCTGGTCGCCTCCGGCCCCGGGTCGGTGTCCAGGTACACGGCCTCCCCGACGTGCGCGAGGACCATGTGGGTGTCGACGTGCCCCTGGCTGTCCAGCACCAGCGCCTCGGTGCCGGTGCCCTCGGCCAGCTCGGTGACGTGCTGCGAGATCACCAGGTGCAGCCAGGACAACCGCTCCGGGCCGGTCACCTCCAGCACCTCGCGGTGCGATCGGTCGACGACGGCGACGCTGCGCGCGGCGGTGCGCTGCTCGGCGAACGGGTCGCCCCAGTGCCAGGGCACGCCCTGCTCGGGGTGGTCGTCCGGCGGCGCGATGGCGCCCGGCGCGGCGAGGAGCGGAGAAACGAGCGGCATACCCCGATGTTAGGTGAGTACGGTGACCGCATGCGCGTACTCGCTTTCCTGAACGGGAACCTGGCCGATCCGGACGAACCGCACATCCGGGTCGAAGACCTCGGCCTGATGCGCGGCGACGGCGTCTTCGAAACGGTCCTGGTAGCCGACGGGAAGGCACGCGAGCTGCGCCCGCACCTGGACCGGATGGCGCGGTCGGCGTCCATGCTGGACCTGCCGGAGCCGGACGACGCGGCGTGGCAGCGGGCCGCGCAGGCGGTGATCGACAACTGGGCCGGCGGCCGGGAGTTCGCGCTGAAGCTCGTCTACACCCGCGGCACCGACCCCGAGGGGGAGCCGACGGCCTTCGCGCTCGGGATCGAAATCGACCCGAAGGTGTTGCGCGCCCGCGACGAGGGGGTCGCCGTGGTGACCCTGGAACGCGGCATCGACCCGGGGCTGGCCGAGCGCGCGCCGTGGCTGCTGCTGGGCGCGAAGTCGCTGTCCTACGCGGTCAACATGGCCGCCGTGCGGGAGGCCGCCCGCCGCGGCGCGGACGACGTGATCTTCACCGCCAGCGACTTGAACTCCGTGCTGGAGGGCCCGACGTCGAACGTGATCGTGGCGCGCGGCGGCACGCTCTACACCCCGCCGGCCGGCATCGGCATCCTGCCCGGCACCACGCAGGCGGCGGTGTTCCGCGCCGCCGAGCGGGCGGGCTGGTCGACCAAGATCGAGATGATCCGGACGCCCGACCTGCACTCCGCCGACGGGGTGTTCCTCGCGTCGTCGGTGCGGAAGCTGACCCGCGTGCACACCCTGGACCACCAGCCGCTGCGCGACTCCTCGGCGATCCACGCCGAGCTGGCGCAGGCCTACGAAGCCCTCTACGCGTAGGGGCGGAAGCGGATCGTCGTGCCCGGCCGGGCCTGCGCGAGCGCGGGCAGCGCCCGCGGCACGACGACGGCGATCACCGGGTAGCCGCCGGTGGTCGGGTGGTCGGCGAGGAACACCACCGGCAGGCCGTTCGGCGGCACCTGGATCGCGCCGGTGATCACACCCTCGCTGGGCAGCTCCTCGCCCTCGCGCGCGCCGGTGCGCCGGAGCGCGGGACCGTCCAGGCGCAGGCCGACGCGGTTGGACTCGCTGGTCACGGTCCACGGCACGGACAGCTGGTGGGCGGCGTCGCCGAACCAGTCGTCGCGCGGGCCGAGCACGACCGGGACGACCAGGGCGGGCGGGTTCGGCGGGGCGGTGACGGTGTCCGCGCCGTCCGGGATCCCGGCAGGCGCGCCCAGGGGCACCACGTCACCCGGCTCCAGCGGCGGCGGCCCGATCTCGGACAGCACATCGCGCGACCGGCTGCCCAGCTCGGGTTCGACGTCGATGCCGCCGGAGACGGCGAGGTAGCAGCGCAGGCCGGTGTCCGGCCGCCCCATGGTCAGGGTCTGCCCGGCGGCGAGGTGGACCGGCACGTGCGAGCCCGCCGGGCGGCCGTCGACGGCGACGGCGACCGGCGGACCGGTGACCGCGACCGTGCAGGACGCGCGGGCCGTCACGGTGAGCCCGCCGAGCAGCGCCTCGATCCCGGCCGCGCCCTCCGGGTTGCCGACGAGCCGGTTCGCCAGCCGCAGCGCCGGGACGTCGAGGGCGCCGGACGGCGGCACGCCGAGGTGCGCGTGCCCGGGGCGGCCGAGGTCCTGCACGAGCGCGAGCGGACCGGTCGCGACGACCTCCAGCGCGCGGCTCACCCGATCCTCCGGAACCGCACGCGGTCGCCGGGCGCGAGCAGGGCGGGCCGCTCGGCGCGGCTGTCGAACAGGACGGCGTCGGTGTGCCCGAGCAGCCGCCACCCGCCGGGCGACGAGCGCGGGTAGACGCCGGTGAACTCGCCCGCGATGGCGACCGACCCGGCCGGGACGCGCGTGCGTGGAGTGTCCAAACGCGACTGGCGGAGCGGTTCGGGCAGCCCGGTGAGGTAGCCGAAGCCGGGGGCGAACCCGGTGAACGCGACGGTGTAGGTGACGCCGGTGTGCAGTTCGACGACCTCGGCGGCGGTGATGCCCGCGGTGCGTGCGACCAGGTCGAGGTCCTCGCCGTCGTAGCGGACGTCGATGGTGATCTCCCGCGGCTCGCCGCCGTCCCCGCCGTCCAGGCCGGCCGATTCCACGAGCCTGCGGGCCTGCTCCAGCGCGCGTGTGCCCGGCCGGGCGGCGATCAGCACGGTGCGCGCCCCCGGCACGACCTCGACCAGATCGGGCAGGCCCGCGGCGACCACGGCGGCGCGGACGGCGCTCATCTCGGCGAGCGACTCGCACTCGACGAGCGCGGCGTCCGGGCCGTAGCGCAGCCAGCGCACGAGGTCAGCCGACCACGCGCTTCAGGTAGAGGGACACGTGCGGCTGCATGGGCTCGCCGACCATCGCGCGCTCCTCGACGTAACCGAGGTCGCCGTTGTTGACCAGGCCGTAGAGCCGCTGTGCGCCGGTGACCTCCTTGGCCGTGGAGGTGCGCACGACCGCGTCGGTGCCCAGCTCCCAGGACGTCTGGGTGCGCGGCTTGCCGTAGAAGACCTCGATGATGCCGGTGTTGTGGGCCAGCAGCAGTTCGATCGTGTCGTCGGCCTGCGGGCGCCACCAGCCGACCTCGCGGGCGGCGGCACGGACCACGTTGCCGTCGTCGTCGAGCAGCCAGGACCGGGCCTCGTGGTAGAGGAACGGGCGGCCGTCGTGCGCGATGGTGAGCTGCTGCGCGATCCGCCGCGGACCCTCGATGGTCGGGTAGTTGACCTCGCCCTCCCCGCGCCACACGCCGACGAGCGGCAGCAGCGCCAGGCAGGCGTCGTTCAGGTTCGCGCCCTCACGCAGGTTCGCGGTGTCCACCGGGATCGGCAGGTCGTCGAACTGCGGCAGGTTGCGCCCGCGCGTCGACTCGGCCCGTTCGGCGGCGGCTGCGACGGCGTCATCGCCGGATGTCATCGGTCAGCGCTGGTCGGCGTACAGCCGGTAGACGACGTACACGGTGAACCAGAGGATCGCGATGCCGGCGAGCACCAGCAGCGTCGTAAACAGGATCTCCACGTCCAGCAGGATAGCCGCCGGCAGGGGGTTCGCTCGCCCCGCACCCGCGTGGTGAGCACCACGCCCGGCGCCGGGTTCGTCCGGGTACGACGACGGCCACCCCCGCGGCGTGC
>NZ_JBEXTX010000056.1:0-49953 GCF_040614175.1 Amycolatopsis sp. NPDC006131 | reverse complement strand
GCCGGGGTGATGGCCGGGCCGCTGGTCCGCTCCTCCTACCGCGCCGGCCGGCTCTACGCCCAGACCAAGCGCCACCGCGGCGAGGAACTGCCCGCAAACCTCGCGCACCTGGCCGAAGCCGGACCCGCCGCCCAAGAAGCCAGCAGCCTCCTCACGCGCTGAAAGTCCCCCGACGTGCGAGCATTGCACGCACTGCCTGCAATGGGGGTGTGATGGCGACCTTGACGATCCGGGACCTCGACGACGACCTGGTGGCGGCGCTGCGGGTGCGTGCAGCCGAACACGGCCGGTCAGTGGAGGCTGAGGTGCGTGACATTCTCCACTCGGTGCTGACCAGGCCCTCCGGCGGTGCGGGCATGGCGACCAGGATCCGGCGCCGCTTCGCCGGCGGCGTCGAGATCGAGCCGCCCGCTCGCGGTGAACCGGCAGGGGCCGCGGTGTTCGACGAGTGACCTGCTCGCCATCGACGCCCCGAGGCTGCCCGACAGCCGTTGTCACCCCTGGCAGAGGGGCCGGGGCCGCGAGGGGTGAGCGGGGCCGATGGGAAGATGGCGTCCGTGACGGCGAGTACCGACGACATCGACAAGGCGGCCGGCCTGCTGCGCGCCGGGCGCTTGGTGGCCTTCCCCACCGAGACGGTCTACGGCCTGGGCGCCAACGCCGAGGACGCGGCCGCCGTGACGGGGGTGTTCCAGGCCAAGGGGCGCCCGCCGTCGCATCCGCTCATCGTGCACATCGGCGGTGCGGACCTGCTGGGGGAGTGGGTCGAGGACGTCCCGGAGACGGCGCGCCTGCTGGCCGAGCGTTTCTGGCCCGGCCCGCTGACGCTGGTCCTCCGGCGCGCGCCCCGGGTGCCGCTCGAAGCGACCGGCGGCCTGGAGACCGTGGCCATCCGGGTGCCCAGCCATCCCGTCGCGCTCGCGCTGCTCTCGGCGTTCGGCGGCGGGGTCGTGGCCCCCTCCGCCAACCGGTTCGGCTCCGTCAGCCCCACGACCGCCGAGCACGTGCGGGCGGAGCTCGGCGACGTGGTCGACTTCGTGCTGGACGGCGGCCCCTGTGACGTCGGCGTGGAATCGACCATCGTCGACCTCACGGGCGAGACCCCGAGCGTCCTGCGGCCCGGCGGGGTGACGCGCGAGGACCTCGAAGCGGTGCTGGGGCGGCCGGTCACGGTCCCTGCCACGAGCCACGTCCGGGTGCCGGGGCAGCACCCGTCGCACTACGCGCCGCGCGCGCGGGTCGTGCTGGTCGAGCCCGAGAAGGTCGTCGTCGAGGCGGAACTCGCGCAGGAGCAGGGGCACCAGGTGGGCGTCCTGCTGCCGCCGTCGTCCGGCGAACCCACGACGGCGCACGCGGTGGTGCCGGTCCCCGGCTCGATGGCCGACTACGCACGCAACCTCTACGGATTCCTGCGTGAATTCGATCAGCGGGGGTGCGACCTCGTCGTGGCGTCCCTGCCGCCGGAGGAGGGGCTCGGGCTCGCGATCGCCAACCGGCTGCGCCGCGCCGCCGGCCCCCGCGACTGACACGAAGCACCAGGGACCCGGGAGCTTGCCGGGGCCAGCAGTCCGATTTATAGTCCCTCGGTGGCAAGGCCCTCCGCCGTCCATCTGGTCAACCTGGACCTCAACCTGCTCGTCGTGCTGCGCGAGCTCCTGCGGGAACGCAACGTCACCCGGGCGGCCGCGCGCCTCGGCGTGACCCAGCCCGCGGTGAGCGCGTCGCTGGCGCGGTTGCGCCGCCACTTCGACGACGACCTGCTGGTCCGCAGCGGCAACGGCTACGTGCTGTCCCCGCTGGCCGCGCAGCTGACCGACCAGGTCGAGGCGATCTGCGGCGCCACCGAACGCCTCTTCGGCACCGGCCACGACTTCGAACCGGGCGTCTCCGGCCGCGAATTCACGGTGTTCATGGCCGACTACACGATCGAGGTGCTGGGCTCCCGGCTGTCCGCCCTCCTGGCCGAGCAGGCGCCCGGTGTGCAGCTGCACGTCCGGCTGGTCCGCGAGGCGTTCGCCAGGGACATCGGGGGCACGATCCGCCTGATCGACGGCCTCGTCGCGCCCCCGGCCAGCCGCTTCGACCTGCCCGACGTGCGCTCGGTGGAGCTGTTCACCGAGCGGTGGGTGTGTGTCGTCGACGCCGCGAACCCGCAC
Source organism: Amycolatopsis sp. NPDC006131 (assembly GCF_040614175.1). Lineage (NCBI taxonomy): Bacteria > Bacillati > Actinomycetota > Actinomycetes > Pseudonocardiales > Pseudonocardiaceae > Amycolatopsis > Amycolatopsis sp. NPDC006131. Next base: position 47,797 of record NZ_JBEXTX010000056.1, on the reverse strand, counting down.
GTCACCGGGGACGAGCTGAGCCTGGCGCAGCTGGCGGAGATGACCTGGGTCGCCCCGTTCCAGCCCGACCGCGGGTTCGCCCCGGCCGCGCCGATGAGCCGCCAGCTGGTGTTGTTCGGCATCCAGCCGCGCATCCGCGTCCGCGTGGAGAGCTACCAGGCGGTGCCGCACTTCGTGGCCGGCACCGACCGCGTGGCGCTGCTGCAGGAACGGCTCGCCCGGCGCGTCGCGCCCCGGCTCGGCCTGCGGATCCTGCCGTGCCCTGGCGATCCGGAACCGATCGTGGAGCGGTTCTGGTGGCACACCGACTACGACGGCGACCCCTCGCACCGCTGGTTCCGCGAGGTCCTGGTGTCCCTGGCCGCCGGCATCTGAACCACCATCAATGCGGTTTATGCCCGCGCAGCACGATCTTCTATTTCCGGCCGCCCGGCGCACCCGCTTAGCGTGTGATCCATGCCGCACCCCCTCACCGAGCTCAAGGTCCACACGGTCCGCAAACCCCCCGGCCCTGCCAGACACCACGTCACCGCCGACGTCTGCGTCGTCGGAGCCGGGATCGCCGGCCTGTCCGCCGCCGTCGAATCCGCCCGCCTGGGCCGCTCGGTGGTCCTCGTCGACGCGCTGCCGGTGCTCGGCGGCCAGATGGTCAACTCGCTGATCGGCCTGTTCTGCGGCGTGTTCGGCAACGCGCCCGGCTACCGCCGGCTCACCCACGGGATCTTCGACGACATCTTCCGCGACCTGGACGCCACGGGCGACCTGTTCTACACGCGACGGCACACGATCACCGTCGGCTACGACGAGGTCGCGCTCGGCCGGTGGGTGGAGAACACCGTGCGCGAGCACGGCATCCAGGTGATCACCGGTGCGTCGATCACCGGGGTGGTCCGCGACGGGGAACGGATCGAGTCGGTCACCTTCGCGACCCGGTACGGCTCCGTCGAGGTCGGCGCGGTCGGCTTCGTCGACGCCAGCGGCGACGCCTCCCTGGTGTGGGAGGCTGGGCTGCCGTGCCGGCTGCCGGAACGGGAGATCTACGGCTCCCAGCAGCTGGTCGTCGAGCACGTCGACGAGGACGGCAAGCCCGACCCGGACGTGCTGGCCGAGCGGGTCGGCGCCAAGGCCGCGGAGTACGGCCTGCGCCGCCACGACGGGCTCGCGTTCTACTTCCCCGGCCGCGGCACCGCCGTGCTCAACATGACCCACATCGAAGCGCCGCTGGACCCGATCGCCGCCGCGCGCGCCCAGCTCGACGGCAAGGCGCAGGCCGACCGGGTCGTGGCGTTCCTGCGTGCCGAGTTCCCGGCCGCGTTCGGCCGCGCCCGGGTGCGGGCCTACGGGTTCCCCGGACGGCGCCAGACCCGCTGGGCGCAGGGCGCCCACCAGCTGACGCTGGACGAGGTGCGGTCCGGGAAGCGCTTCCCGGACGCGGTCGCGCGCACCGCGTGGCCGGTCGAGCTGCACGACAGCCCGGAGGGCTACGTGTGGGAGACTTTCGGGCCGGACCACGTGCACTACGTGCCGCTGCGCGCGATGACGCCGCCGGAGGCGCACAACGTCCTGGTCGCCGGCCGCTGCGTCGACGGCGACGCGGCCGCCCTGTCGAGCATCCGGGTAATGGGCCCGTGCGGGGCGATGGGCATGGCGGCCGCGCACGCGCTGGACCTCGCGGGCAAGGACAGCGTGCACGACATCGACCACGGCGACCTCGCCGCCCGGTTGTCCGCCAACCTCGACGGCTGAGGAGGACCCTTGGTACGCAGCGACTTCCCGCCCGGAACCGTGCGCTGGGCGACCCGGCGGGCGCAGTGGCGCGCGCTCGGCCTCACCGACGACGACCTCCGCAAACCCAAGATCGCCGTGGTCAACTCCTCGTCGGACCTGGCCATCTGCTTCAGCCACCTGGACGAGATCGCCGCGCGGATCAAGAAGGGCATCGCCGCGGCGGGCGGTCTCGCGTTCGAGGTGCGCACCACCGCGCCCAGCGACTTCATCCACTCCGCGGGCCACGGCGGCGGCTACATCCTGTCCGCCCGCGACCTCATCGTCAACGACATCGAGGTCGCCGTCGAGGGCGCCCAGCTGGACGGCATGATCTGCCTGGCCAGCTGCGACAAGACCGCGCCGGCGCAGCTGATGGCCGCCGGGCGGCTCGACATCCCCACGCTGCTGGTCGCGTGCGGCTACCAGCCCAGCGGGTGCTTCCGCGGCGGGCACTGCGACATCGAGGAGGTGTTCCTGCACGCCTGCGGCCAGTCCACAGTGGACGAGCTGACCGAGATGAGCGACGTCGCCGTCGGCGGGCCGGGGGTGTGCCCGGGCATGGGCACCGCGAACTCGATGCACATCGTCGCCGAGGCACTCGGCATGGCGCTGCCCGGGACCACACCGGTGGCCGCGAACTCGCCCGCGATGTGGGCCGCCGCCGACGCGGCCGCCGCCCGGATCGTCGAGATGGTCCGCGAGGACTTGCGCCCGCGCGCCGTCCTCACCGAGGCGGCCTTCCGCAACGCGGTCCGGGTGGCGCTGTCGGTCGGCGCGTCGATCAACACCGTCAAGCACCTCCAGGCCGTCGCGACCGAGTCCGAAGTGGACCTCGATGTTCTCGGCCTCTACGCCGAACTCGGCTCCACCACGCCGGTCCTGTCCGCCGTGCGGCCGAACGGCCCGCACACGATCGAGCGGTTCGAGGCCGCGGGCGGCGCGGCGGCGGTGATGCACGCGCTCGGCGACCTGATCGACCCGTCGCCGCTGACCGCGACCGGCGCCACCGTGGGTGAGAACTTGGCCCCGGTCACCGTGGCCGACCCGGAGATCATCCGTACCCGCGACCAGCCGTTCACCGACCAGCCGCTGATCGTGGTCCTGCGTGGTTCCCTCGCCCCGGCCGGCGGCATCGTCAAGCTCGCCGTCGGCGACGAGCGGCCGGCCGCCTTCATCGGCCCCGCCCGCTGCTTCGAGTCGCAGGAGGACGCCGTGGCCGCGCTCGCCGATGGACGGATCGCCCCCGGCGACGTCGTGATCGTCCGCGGCCTGGGCCCGCGCGGCCGCCCCGGCATGGGCATGGCCTCCCAGATCGTGTTCGCGCTGGACCGCGACGGGCTCACCGGCCGGGTCGCGGTCGTCACCGACGGCCAGCTCTCCGGCCTGGTCAACCGCGGCATCGTGGTCGGCGAGGTGCGCCCCGAGGCCGCCGACGGCGGGCCGCTCGCGCTCGCCCGCGACGGCGACACCGTCCACATCGACCTGCCCGCCCGGGTCTGCGACCTGCGGGTCGGCCCGGCCGAACTCGGCACCCGAAACCCCCAGCCGGCCCGGGACCACGAGGAGACCGGCTGGCTGTCCGTCTACCGCCGGACCGTGCGTCCCCTCGACGACGGCGCCGTGCTCCGTCCCTGACCTCTCCCCGACAGGAGGCCGCAATGGCGCTGCCCGAAGTTCCCCCGTCCACCGCGATCGGTGAAGCCGACCAGCGGCGGTCCGCCCGCGGCGGGGCGTTCTCGATGTTCGTCGACAGTTTCGACGTGTACCTGCCCGCGCTGGTCCTGCCTGCCGCGATGGCCTACTTCATGCCGCCCGACCTGCCCGCGTCGGTGCGCGCCACGTTCACCACCCTGCTGTTCACGGTCGGGCTGGTCGCCCGTCCGATCGGCAGCGTGATCTTCGGCAACCTCTCCGACCGCATCGGCCGCAAACCGGTCACCATGATCAGCGGCTGGGGTTTCACCATCGTCACCCTGCTGATCGGCCTGCTGCCCGGCTACGGGTCGTGGGGCTACGGCGCGATCGCCGTGTTCGCGGTGCTCCGGCTGATCGGCGGGATCTTCCTCGCCGGCGGGTACGCCGCGCCGATCCCGCTCGCGCTGGAACAGGCGCCACCCGGCCGTCGCGGCCGCGTCGGCGGTCTCATCGGCGTCGGCGCCCCCGCCTCGTTCCTGGTGATCAACACGCTCTTGCTCGGCATGCTCGACGTGCTCCCGCACAGCGGCTTTCTCTCCTGGGGCTGGCGGATCCCGTTCTTCCTCGGCTTCGCGCTCGGGGTGGCGTACCTGATGCACTACCGCCACGTCGTCGAGGACGAGTCGGCGCGCACCGCGCGCCAGGGCGCCCGTCAGCCGGTGGTCGAGCTGTTCACCGCGCACCGGGCGCTGATCTTCAGCGTGTTCCTGTTCACCTGCGGCTACTGGTTCGCCAGCCAGATGTCGGTGTCGTTCCTGCCGACGCTGCTCGTGCAGGTGCTCGACCAGAGCCCGCGGCTGTCGTCGGCCGTGGAGATCATCGGATCGGTCTGCTCGATCGTGCTGATCATGGTGCTGGCCGCGGCCGGGCAGCGGTTCGGGCGGCGGGCGCTGCTGATGCGGTGGGCGCTGGTGCTGGCGTTCGTGGTCGGCGGCGCGTTCGCGCTGCTGGTCGTCGCCGCGCGGGCGGGCGCCCCGGTGTGGCTGATCGCGCTCATCGCGGTGGTGGCGAAGGTGCTGCCGTCGGCGCCGCTGGGGGTCATCCTGGTCTACCTCAACGAGCGGTTCCCCGCCTCGGTGCGGGCCAGCGGGTACGGGATCGGCTACATGTTCGGGCTGATCCTGCCGGGCCTCTACACCGTGTGGCTGCTCGCGCTGTCGGCGATCATGCCCTACGAGTTCACCCCGATCGTGCTGATCGTGTTCGGCGGCCTGCTGATGTTCGCGGCGGTGCGCCGCGGGCCGGAGACGAACCCGGTGGGGCAGCACGTGCCCGTCGTCGCGAGCGAGGTGGTCCGGTGATCCTCACCGACGAGGAGAAGGCCATGCGCGACGGCGCCGAGGGCCCGGCCGTCGCGGCCGCGATGGACCTGCTCATCCGGTACGGCGATGCGCTGGGCGCGCAGCGGCTGTGCGACACCCGCAACGTGGCTGGCACCAGCACCCAGCCCTCGCCGCTGAAGGCGAAGCTGGTGGCCGCCGGCGGCTGGCACAAGGCGTTCGCCGTGCTCAACCTCGACTGCGACGACGCCATCGAGATCCCGGACATGCGGGTGCCGACCTGCCAGCTGCAGCAGGGTTTCGGACCGGATTCCGCCGGTGTGGTGCCGTATCCGAAGGAGTTCGTCGACCTGCAGAGCGACGCCGAAGCGTTCTACGGCCGGCGGGGCGTGAACATCCTGGCCACCTGCACGCCCTACCAGGTGGGCAACCTGCCGGTGCGCGGCGAGCACTGCGCGTGGATGGAGTCCTCCGCGGTGGTCTACTGCAACTCGGTGCTCGGCGCCCGGACCAACTGCGAGGGCGGCACGTCCACCGGCGCGGCGTCGCTGACCGGAAAGATCCCGTGCTGGGGCAACCACCTCGCGGAGAACCGGTTCGGCACCCACCACATCCGCGTCGAATCCGGGGTGCGCGACTTCCTCGACTGGGGCATGCTCGGGTACTTCGCCGGAGAGCTGGTGCAGGACCAGCGGCCGGTGATCACGGGCGAGTTCACGCGGCCGGATCTGGTGGACCTCAAGCACTTCGGCGCGGCGGCGGCGTCCTCCGGCGGCGTGGAGCTCTACCACCTGCCCGGGATCACCCCCGAGGCGCCGACCGTGGAAGCGGCGTTCGACGGCCCCGTCCCGGACGCCGTCGTCTACGGTCCCCGCGAGCGGCGGGCGATCTACGAGAAGCTGAACGACCAGGGCCGGTCCACCGACGTCGACTTCGTCCTGCTCGGCTGCCCGCACGCCTCGATCGACCAGATCCGCGCCGCGGCGCGGGCGCTGGACGGCAAGAGCCTGCACTCAGGCACCCAGCTGTGGATCATGGCACCGCGGGCGCTCAAGGCCGTGGCCGACCGCAGCGGCTACACCGCAGTGATCGAAAAGGCGGGCGGCAAGCTGCTGGCCGACTCGTGCCCGGCGATGTCGCGGGTGGCGCCGCCGGGCACGAAGGTCTTCGCCACCGACTCGGCCAAGCAGGCCCACTACCTGCCCGCGATCCTGGGCATCGAGGCCTGGTTCGGGTCGCTGGAGGACTGCGTGGACGCGGCGGTCACCGGGTGCTGGCGGGGAGGGCTGCGATGATCACGTTGCGTGGCCGGACGGTCGTGCCCGGGGTGGCCGAGGGCGAGGCGCTGGTGTCGCACGAGACGATCTCCGGCTGGGGCGGCATCGACCCGGCGACCGGCACGATCATCGAGCGCAGGCACGAGCTGTGCGGGGTGTGCTTCACCGGGAAGATCCTGGTGTTCCCGGGCGCGAAGGGCTCGTCCGGCTGGTCGGGTTTCTTCCAGTCCACCCGGCTGCTGGGCACCGCCCCGCTGGGCATGATCTTCACCGTGACCACGACGAAGGCCGCGCTGGGTGCCGTCGTCACCCGGGTCCCCACGCTGAGCGACCTCGACCAGGACCCGGTCGCGGTGATCCGCACCGGCGACCACCTCCGCCTCGACGCGGACCGCGGGATCGTGGAGATCACCCGGGGGTGAGCGCACCGATGAGGTTTCCGCGCCGCGTCCGTCGGTACGTGTGAGACCGACTCACGAGAGGCTGACGCCATGCGGAAACTGACCTTCGCCATGAACGTGACCCTGGACGGCTACATCGCCGCGCCGGGCGACGACCTGGGCTGGAGCGGGGGTGAGGGGCCGGACTCGTCGCCGGGCGACGAGCTGTTCCAGTGGTGGTCCGACCGGGTGGCGGCGACCGGCCTGTCGCTGTACGGGCGCAAGTTGTGGGAGGCGATGAGTCCCCACTGGCCGACCGCCGGCGAACAGCCCGGCGCCACGCCGGCGGTGATCGAGTTCGCCCGCCGCTGGCGGAACATGCCGAAGGTGGTGTTCTCCTCGACGATCGACCGGGTCGGCTGGAACACCCGCCTGGTCACCGGCGACGCGGTCGCCGAGATCACCCGCCTCAAGGCCGGGGACGCCGGCCCGATGGACATCGGCGGCGCGACGCTCGCCGGGGCGGCCATGCGGGCCGGGCTGATCGACGAGTACGTCCTGGTCACCCACCCCGTCCTGGTCGGCGGCGGCACGCCGTTCTTCACCACGCTGGACAGCTGGGTGAACCTGAACCTGGTCGAGACGCGGACGTTCCCCGGCGGGGTGGTGCTGACCCGGTACGAGACGAGGTGATCACAGCGTCGGCGGCAGGCCCAGCCAGGGTGTGCCTGCGGCGTCGAACCCGGTGAGCTCGGCGATCTTGCCGTCGACGACGTGCAGGGCCGCGACGGCGAACAGCCGGTGGTCCGGGTCGCCGGGGGTGAGCAGGTAGAGCGCGGCGGCTGGCATGCGGTTGACGGTCGTGGGGATGCCGCGCCAGTCGTCGTGGCCGGGCTGGAAGAGGCCACCGGCGATCCAGCCGTCCACCGCGTCCTTGGCCGTCGTGGTCACGGCGCCGGAGTCGGGCAGCATCGCGAAGCGCAGGTCGTCGCGCAGCAGGGACGTCAGCGCGTCGAGGTCGTTGCGCTGGTGCGCGTCGATGTAGGCCTTGACCACGCTGCGTTCGTCGCTGGACAGCTCGTGGGTGGCGGGGCTGCGCCAGTCGAGCCGGCGGCCGGGCAGCTGCTCGCGCATGGTCACGCGGGCGCGTTGCAGTGCGCTGGTCACCGAGGCGACGGTCAAGTCGAGGGCGTCGGCGGTCCGCGGCGCCGGCCAGCCGAGGACGTCGCGCAGGATGAACACCGCCCGTTGCCGTGGCGGCAGGTGCTGGACGGCGACGATGAACGCCAGCTCGATCGTCTCCCGCGCCACCGCCGTTTCCTGCGGGTCCTCGGGGAGCATCCGGTCGGGGTAGGGCTGCAGGTAGGGCAGCTCGAAGTCCGGCAGCCCGGACGGCACGGGTGTGCGGTTGTCGCGTTTGTCCAGGAAGTCGAGGCAGGCGTTCGTCGCGATCCGGTACAGCCAGGTCCGCAGCGCGGCGTGGCCCTGGAACGACTCCCGCTTGTGCCACGCGCGCAGGAACGTCTCCTGCGTCAGGTCCTGGGCGTCCGCGAAGTTGGCGAGCATCCGGTAGCAGTGCACCAGCAGCTCACGCCGGTGGCGCTCGGTGATGAGCGCGAACCGCGCCGCATCGCCGGAACGGGCCGCGGCGATGAACGTGGCCTCGTCGGCGCCGAGGGGCCGGGCGTCGGTCATGGTCGTCAATCCTTCCACGAGAGGGCTACCCGTACCGACGACCTGGCGGAGGATTTCTGATCGCCGCCAGCCGTGTTGCGCAATCTTGACGAGCGTCACCAGTGCGCTAGTCTCGGAGCATGTCCGGGGTTGCCGCGTTCCGGCTCAGCGACGAGCAGCAGGAGTACCAGCGCTGGGTGCGCGACGTCGCCACCGGCAAGCTCACCCCGCGCGGAACCGGGCGGGTGGACCGGGAGCTCGTCCGCACCCTGGGCGAGCTCGGGCTGCTCCGCGGGCTGTTCGGCGGGGGCGCGGAACCTTCGGACGCGGCCGCCGTGCAGTTGTGCCTGCTGCGGGAGACGATCGCCCAGATCAGCACCGAGGCGGAGACCGCGCTGGCCCTGCAGGGGCTGGGCAGCTACCCGATCCTGCAGTCCGGCTCCGCCGGGCTGCGGGCGCGCTGGCTGCCCGCAGTGATCTCCGGGGAAGCCGTCGCCGCGTTCGCCCTGACCGAAGCCGGCGCGGGGTCGGACGCGGCGGCCCTGCAACTGCGTGCCGAGCGCGACGGCGACAGCTGGGTGCTGACCGGCGAAAAGCTCTGGATTTCCAACGCTCCCGACGCCGACATCTACACGGTGTTCGCCCGCACCACCCCCGACGCCGGCGCGCGCGGGGTCACTGCCTTCGCCGTTCCCGGCGACAGCGCGGGGCTGTCCGGCGAGCCCCTGGAGATGCTGTCACCGCACCCGATCGGACGCCTGGTGTTCGACGGGGTGCGGGTGCCCGCGGACGCCGTGCTCGGCGAGGTCGACCGCGGGTTCGCCGTCGCCATGCGCACGCTGGACCTGTTCCGGCCCAGCGTCGGCGCGTTCGCGGTGGGGATGGCGCAGGCGGCGCTCGACGCGACCGTGGCCCACGTCCGCGAGCGCCGGGTGTACGGCGCGCCGCTGGCGAGCCAGCAGGCCGTCGCGCACCGCATCGCCGACCTGGCCACCGAACTCGAAGCGGCCCGCCTGCTCGTCTACGCCGCGGCCGCCGCCTACGACGACGGCGGCGAGCCGGACCAGCAGTCCCGGCGGTCGGCCATGGCGAAGCTGTACGCCACCGAAGCCGCGCACAAGATCATCGACGGCTGCGTGCAGCTGCACGGCGCGGCCGCCCTGCGGCACGGGCACCCGCTCGAACACCTCTACCGCGACGTCCGGGCGCTGCGCATCTACGAAGGCGCCTCCGAGGTCCAGCGTTCCATCATCGCGCGCAACCTGATCGGCAGGGAGTACACCCGATGACCTACCGCTTCCACGCCTCGCCGCGGCTCACCGAGGACTGGCGGCACTTCCGGTTCGGCAAGGCCGACGGGGTGGCCACGGTGACGCTGGACCGGCCGGAGAAGCTCAACCCGCTGACCTTCGAAAGCTACGCCGACCTGCGCGACCTGCTCGCCGAGCTGCCGCACCACCAGGACGTGCGGGTGCTGGTGATCCGCGGCGAGGGCCGGGGTTTCTGCGGCGGCGGCGACGTCGAGGAGATCATCGGCGAGCTGATCAAGATGGAACCACGTGACCTGATGCGGTTCACCAAGATGACCGGCGCGGTGATCCGGGCGATGCGGGAGTGCCCGATCCCGATCATCACCGCCGTCCACGGCATCGCGGCCGGAGCGGGCGCTGTCGTCGCGCTGGCTTCGGACTTCCGCGTCGTGAGCACCTCCGGGCGGTTCGCGTTCCTGTTCACCAAGGTCGGCCTGTCCGGTGGCGACATGGGCGCGGCCTACCTGCTGCCGCGCGTGGTCGGGCTGGGCCGCGCCACCGAACTGCTGATGCTCGGCGACACGATCGACGCCGAGACGGCCGACCGCTACGGTCTGGTGTCGCGGCTGGTCGCCGACGCCGACCTGGACGCCACGGTCACCGACCTGGCCCGCAGGCTCGCCGACGGGCCGGCACTCGCCCTCGCGCAGACCAAGTCGCTGCTGACCGCCGAGCTGGACATGTCGATCTCGGCGTCGATGGAACTGGACGCGATGACCCAGGCCCTGCTGATGACCACCCGCGACCACGCCGAGTTCCACGCCGCCTTCACCGAACGCCGCCCGCCGCGCTGGGAGGGGCGGTGAGGGTCGCGCTCGTGACCGGGGCCGGCCGGGGCATCGGTCGCGCGATCGCGCGGCGGCTCAGCGCCGAAGGCTGCCGGGTCGCGCTCGTGGCGCGCAACCGCGAGCAGCTCGACGAAACCGCCGCCGGGTGCGCGGGGCCGGTGCGCGTGATTCCCGCGGACGTCACCGACCCGGACGCCGCCGACCGCGTCCACGACGAGGTCGAACAGCAGTGGGGTCCGGTGGAGATCCTCGTCGCCAACGCCGGCGCGGGCCACTCCGCCCGCCTGGAACGCACCACCGACGCCGACTGGCAGCGGATGCTGGACCTCAACCTGACCGCGCCGTTCCGGTTCGTGCGCCGGTCGGTGCCGTCGATGCGCGCGGCGGGGTGGGGGCGGATCGTGGTCATGGCGTCCACGGCCGCCCGGATCGGCGAGCCCTACATCGCCGCCTACACCGCCAGCAAGCACGGCGTGCTGGGCCTGGTGCGCGCCGCGGCGGCGGAACTGGCCCGCACCGGCGTGACGGTGAACGCCGTCTGCCCCGGCTACGTGGACACGCCGATGACCGAGCAGACGATCGCCGCCATCGTGTCCACGACCGGGCGCAGCGCCGAGGAGGCGCGGGAGACGTTGGCGCGCAAGCAGCCGATCGGCCGGCTGATCCAGCCGGACGAGGTGGCCGACGCGGTGTGGTTCTGCGTGCGGTCCGGCGCGGTGACCGGGCAGGCGCTCCAGGTGGACGGAGGTGCGGTGCAGTGAGCGTGCAGCGGGTGAATCCGCCGGAGCTGGCGCCGCCGCGGGGGTTTTCCCACGCGGTGGTCGCGACCGGCACGACGGTCTTCCTGGCCGGGCAGACCGCGCTCGACGCCGACGGCCGGATCGTCGGCAGCACCGTGGTCGAGCAGTTCGAGCGGGCGCTGTCGAACCTGCTCGGCGCGCTGCGCGCGGCCGGTGGCACGCCGGACCGGCTGGTCAGCCTCACCGTCTACGCCACCGATCTGGCCGGCTACCGCGCGCATGCCCGCGAGATCGGCGAGGTGTGGCGGCGCCTGGCGGGCACCGACTACCCGGCCATGGCCGCGATCGGCGTGTCCCGGTTGTGGGACGCCGAGGCGCTGGTGGAGGTGCAGGGTTTCGCCGTGGTGTGAGGCGGTCAGGCCGCCGCGCGCAGCGATTCGACGTAGTCGTGCGCCGGGCCGGCCAGCCTGCGCCGCAGCTCGAAGAACGTGTCCGCCGCCCGGATGCCGATCCAGTCCGGCGGCAGCACGTCCAGCGGCAGCCCGGGCTCCAGGTAGGGCAGGCGGCGCCAGTCGGTGAGCGCGTTGACGTAGTCGGCGAAGGCGCGGGCGCCGTCGATGCGGCGGCGCCGCCGGTAACCGGCCAGGACCGGCCCGTGCTGGGCCAGGAACGCGTCGTAGAGCTCGTGCAGGCGGTCCAGGTCCCACCAGTCGCGCACGCGGTCCGCGGTCGCGGCGAAGCCGGCGTGATCGGCCCGGAACAGCTCGACGTAACCCTGCAGCCCTTGCCGGGCCAGGGTTTCGCGGGTCTCGTCGAGCAGGTGCGCCGGGGCGATCCACACGCCCGCGGAGACGGTCCCGAACCCGAGCCAGGACAGCCGGGAGCGCAGCTGGTGGCGTTTGTCGCGTTCGGACTCCGGCACGCTGAACACCACCATCAGCCAGCCCTCGCCGGCGCTCGCGCGGCGGCGTTCGAAGATGCGGCGGTCGCCTTCGTCGAGGATTTCCCGTGCGGTGTCGGACAGTTCGTACCCGGCGACGCCGCCGACCTTCGCCGCGGTGAGCAGTCCCCGGCGCTTGAGGCGGAAGATCGACGAGCGCACCGAGGGCTCGTCGACCCCGCACTGCGCCAGCAACTGGATGAGCGAGGCGACGCTCATCCAGCCGCCCGCCTCCCGGGCGTAGAGGCCGTAGACGGTGACGATCAGCGCGCGTGGTTTCGGCGCGCGGTCTTCGGGATCGGCAGGCACGCGGCGCAGCTTATCGGGTGCCCTGCTTTCTGACGATTGCTTGACTGTCGTCACGAAGAGAGAATACTTGGCCTATGACCACCGTGGGTCCGGGGCTCAGCCCCTCCGCTCATGTCGACACCTTCTGCCGGGACCACCTCCCGCCGGCGCGGTTGTGGCCCGAACTCCTCCTCGACCTGCCCTACCCGCGACGACTGAACTGCGGGGCCGAACTGCTCGACGCGGTGATCGCCGAGCACGGGCCGGACCGCCGGTGCCTGCTCACCACGGACGGCCGGGCCTGGACCTACGGCGAGCTGCGCGACCAGGTGAACCGCACCGCGTGGGTGCTCACCGAGCAGCTCGGCGTCGTCCCCGGCCAGCGCGTGCTGCTGCGCGGCCCCAACACCCCGGCGCTGGCCGCGTGCTGGCTCGCCGTGATGAAGGCCGGCGCGGTCGCCGTGCCCACCATGCCCCTGCTGCGGGCGGCCGAGCTCACCACCATCGCCGAGATCGCCCAGGTCGGCCTGGCCCTGTGCGATGCGCGCTTCACCGACGAACTGCGCGCCGCGGACCTGCGCGGCGCGCCGGTGGTCACCTACGGATCGGCGGCCCCGGACGATCTGGACGCGCGGACCCGCGGCGCGCCGGTGGAGTTCACCGCCGTCGACACCGCGGCCGACGACGTCGCCCTGCTGGCCTTCACCTCGGGCACCACCGGACGGCCGAAGGCCACCATGCACTTCCACCGCGACATCCTCGCGATCGCCGACACCTTCTCCCGGCACGTCCTCAAACCGCGCCCGGACGACCTGTTCACCGGGACGCCGCCGCTGGCCTTCACCTTCGGCCTCGGCGGGCTGCTGGTCTTCCCGCTGCGCGCCGGCGCGGCCACGCTCCTGATCGAAAAGGCGACCCCCGACCAGCTCGCGGACGCGATCGAGGCCCACGACGTCACGGTCTGCTTCACCGCCCCGACGGCCTACCGCTCGATGCTCCGCTCGGGCCGGGTGCAGGCGCTGGGCCGGTTGCGGCGCGCGGTGTCGGCGGGGGAGCACCTGCCGGAGTCGACCTGGCGGGCCGTGCACGAGGCGACCGGACTGGCGCTCATCGACGGCATCGGCTCCACCGAGATGCTGCACATCTTCGTGTCCGCCGCCGACGACGACATCCGGCCGGGCGCGACCGGCCGCGCCGTCCCCGGGTACCGGGCCGCGATCCTCGACGACCACGGCGAGCCGCTGCCGCCCGGCACGCCCGGCCGTCTCGCGGTGAAGGGCCCGACCGGCTGCCGCTACCTCGCCGACGACCGGCAGGCCGCCTACGTGCAGAACGGCTGGAACATCACCGGCGACACGTTCGTCGCCGACTCCGACGGCTACTTCCACTACCTGGCGCGCAACGACGACATGATCGTCTCCGCCGGCTACAACATCGCCGGCCCGGAGGTGGAGGAAGCGTTGCTCGCGCACGACGCCGTGCAGGAATGCGGAGTGGTCGGCGCCCCGGACACCGAACGCGGGCAGATCGTGAAGGCGTTCGTGGTCCTGCGGCCGGGCGTCGCGGGCGACGCGGATCTGGTGGCCGAGCTCCAGGCCTTCGTCAAGCAGCGCATCGCCCCGTTCAAGTACCCGCGGGCGGTGGAGTTCGTGGACAGCCTGCCGCGCAGCGCGACCGGGAAGCTCCAGCGGTTCAAGCTGCGGCAACGTGCCGCGCAGGCCGGGTGAGGAGACGAGGATGCGGATCGCGGTCGTCGGCGGTGGCCCGGGCGGGCTGTACTTCGCCGCGCTCGCCCAGCAGCTGAGCCCGGGCGACGAGATCGACGTCTGGGAGCGCAACGCCGCCGACGACACCTTCGGCTTCGGCGTGGTGTTCTCCGACGAGACGCTCGGCGGCATCGAGCACGCCGACGAGTCGGTCTACCGGCAGATGGAGCGCGAGTTCGCCCGCTGGGACGACATCGACGTCCACTACCGGGGCCAGGTGCTGACCAGCGGCGGGCACGGCTTCGCCGCGATGAGCCGGAAACGACTGCTGCAGATCCTCCAGCAGCGGTGCGCGGAACTCGGTGTGCGGCTGCACTTCCGCACGCTCGCCCCGGACGTCGGCCGGCTCGCCGCGGACTACGACCTCGTGGTCGCCGCCGACGGGGTGAACTCCGCGGTGCGCGCCCGCCACGCCGGCGTGTTCCGCCCGTCGCTGGAGTCCCGCCGCTGCGCCTACATGTGGCTCGGCACGGACAAGGTGTTCGACGCGTTCAAGTTCTACATCGTCGACACCCCCTACGGGGTCATGCAGATCCACGGCTACCCATTCGACGCGACCGGCAGCACCTTCATCGTCGAGATGGCGGACGAGGTGTGGCAGCGCGCCGGGTTCAAGGCCTTCGCCGACCGTGAGTTCGCGCCCGGCGACTCCGACGAGAAGTCGATCGCGCTGGTGCGGGAACTGTTCGCCGACGTGCTCGGCGACGCCCAGCTGCTGGCGAACAACTCCCGCTGGATCACCTTCACCACCGTGCGCAACCAGCGGTGGCGCCACGGCAACGTCATCCTGCTCGGCGACGCCGCGCACACCGCGCACTTCTCGATCGGCTCCGGCACCAAACTCGCCATGGAGGACGCCCTCGCGCTCGCCGCGGCGCTGCACGAGCAACCGGACGTCGAGCGGGCGCTGGCCGCCTACGAGGCCGAGCGGCGGCCGGTGGTCGAGTCGACGCAGCGGGCCGCGCAGGCGAGTCTGGAGTGGTTCGAGAACCTGGGGCAGTACGTGCACCAGGAGCCGGTGCAGTTCGCCTTCAACATCATGACCCGCAGCCGCCGGGTCACCTACGACAACCTGCGCGTGCGGGACCCGGAGTTCGTCGAGCGGGTGGACGAGTGGTTCGCCCGGCACGAGCAGCGGCGCGGCAACGGCGACGGCGACGTGCGGCCGCCGATGTTCCAGCCGTTCCGCGTGCGCGGGCTGGAGCTGAAGAACCGGGTCGTGGTGTCCCCGATGGACATGTACCGGGCGACCGACGGCCTGCCAGGCGACTTCCACCTCGTCCACCTCGGCGGCAAGGCGCTCGGCGGCGCGGGCCTGGTGATGACGGAGATGGTGTGCGTGTCCGCCACCGGCCGCATCACCCCCGGCTGCACCGGGATCTACACGGCCGAGCAGACCCGGGCGTGGCGGCGGATCACCGATTTCGTGCACACCGAGACCACGGCGAAGATCGGCATCCAGATCGGGCACTCCGGCCGCAAGGGCTCCACGAGGTTGATGTGGGAGGGGATCGACCAGCCGCTGCCGGAGGGCAACTGGCCGGTCGTCGCGCCGTCGCCGCTGCCGTACCGGCCGGGGGTGAACCAGGTGCCGCGGGAACTGACGGTGCGGGACCTCGGCGAGATCCGGCAGCAGTTCACAGACGCGGCGGCGCGCGCCGTCGAGGCCGGGTTCGACTTGCTGGAACTGCACTGCGCGCACGGGTATCTGCTGTCGTCGTTCATCTCGCCGCTGACGAACCGCCGCACGGATCGCTACGGCGGTTCCCTGCGGGCGCGACTGCGGTTCCCGCTGGAGGTGTTCGCGTCGATGCGTGAGGTGTGGCCGTCCGATCGGCCGATGAGCGTGCGGATTTCGGCCACGGACTGGTGCGACGACGGGATCACGGCCGACGACGCGGTGGAGATCGCGGCCGCCTTCGCCGAGGCGGGTGTGGATCTCGTGGACGTCTCCACGGGCCAGGTCCACCCCGACGAGAAGCCCGCGTTCGGCCGGTCGTACCAGACCCCGTTCGCCGACCGGATCCGCAACCGCACCGGCGTCGCCACGATGGCCGTGGGCGCGATCTCCTCGCACGACGACGTGAACTCGATCCTGCTGGCCGGCCGCGCGGACCTGTGCCTGCTGGGCCGTGCCCACCTCTACGACCCGAACTGGACCCTGCACGCGGCCGCGGAACAGTCCTACACCGGCCCCGGCGCGGACTGGCCGCTGCCGTGGCGCGCGGGTTCCCGCCGCCCCCAAACGGGCCGCACCGAAGGCCCGAAGCCACGCCTGGAACTCATCCGCCACGGCGAACCCGGGACGGCGCACCGCCGCTGGCGGCCCGGGCGGGGTGAGCCAGACGAGTGACTACCCGGGAACCACCTGCGCGGCTCCGGCGTGGGCGTCGCGATAATGCCCCGGTGCCACGCCGAATTCCCGTTTGAACGCGTGCGAGAACGCGAACGGCGAGGCGTATCCGACGCGTCTCGCGATGGCTGCCAGCCCCAGGTCGGTTTCCCGCAACAGCCGCGCCGCGAGCGTCATCCGCCAGTGCGTCAGGTAGGTCATCGGAGCCTGCCCGACCAGGTCCGTGAACTTGCGGGTGAGCGTTGTGCGGGACAGGCCCGCTTCCGCGGCCAGGTCCTCGATCCGCCACGGCCTGCCGGGGCTGCTGTGCATCGCTTCGAGCACCGCCGTGATGGCGGGATCGCGGAGCGCCCGGGGCCAGCCGAGGTGCCCGTGATCGTCGAACCAGGCGCGGATCATGTAGACGAGCAGGAGATCGAGCAGGCCGGCGAGCGCCGCGTCCCGCCCCGGGCGCCGGGTCGTCGTCTCGGCGGCCAGGAGGTCCAGCGTCCCGCGCAGGTGGCTGTGGTCGCCGAGGTGGGCCGGCAGGTGCACGAGGTCCGGCAGCGTGGCCAGCAGCGGGTGGCTGTGCCGCCGGTCCAGCCGGTACTTGCCGCACAGGAATTCGACGCCGCCCGACGGATCGGCCACGGCGGTCTCGAACGGCACGGCGCCGGCCCCGTCGCGCGAGCCGGACAGCACGTGCCCGTCACCGGCGGGCAGGAGCACGACATCCCCGGGGCCGAGCTGAACCGGCTCCCGGCCGTGCATCAGCAGCCAGCCGGAACCACGGAGCACCACGTGGAAGCCCGCGCCGTCGTACGGCGCGAACCGGTACGACCACGGGAAACCGACCCGCATCCGGTTGGCCGCGGGCCGCCCGGTGCGCATCACCCCGATGATGTCGCTGAGCAGATCCACGCGGTCGACTGTACCGCTCACGCACTGGGCCGGACTCGTATGCAAACGGGCCGATCGATCATTCACCGGCTCACCTGCCGTGCCTAGCCTGGGCTCATGGCTGATTTCACCATCGGCGCGGTCGAAGTGACCAAAGTGCGCGAATGGACCGGCGAGATCGCACCGGCCCGCTTCATCATTCCCGACAGCACCCCGGAGATCTGGCGGGACAACGACTGGCTGGCGCCCGACCACTGGAACCCGGACACCGGCGCCTACCACGGCGCTGTGCAGACCTGGGTCCTGCGCAGCGAAGGCAAGACCGTGCTCGTGGACACCGGGGTGGGCAACGGCCGCGACCGGCCGCAGATCCCGCTGTTCGACCACCTCGACACCGATTTCCTCGACCGGCTCGCCGCCGCCGGTGTCCGGCCGGACGATGTGGACGTCGTCGTCAACACCCACATCCACTACGACCACGTCGGCTGGAACACCCTCGGCGGCGCCCGGGGCTGGGAGCCGGCGTTCCCGAACGCGACCTACCTCATCCCGGCCGTCGACGCGCGCTACTTCGCGCCCGAGAATGCCGGACGGCGCCCCACGCCCCGCGACGACTACGATCGCTTGCGGCGCAAGGGAAGTCTCCTCGTCTACGCCGACAGCATCGCGCCGGTGCTCGGCCGCGCCACGCTGTGGGAGGACAGCTACCGGGTGGACGGGAACCTCACCCTGGAACCGGCGCCCGGGCACACCCCGGGATCCTCCGTGCTGCGCGTTCGTTCCGGCGGCGACAAGGCCGTCTTCGTCGGCGACATCCTGCACAGCCCCGTGCAGATCCTGGAGCCGTCCTGCAACAGCTGCTTCTGCGAGGACCGCGAGCAGGCGGCAGCGACCCGCAGGCGCGTGCTCGAACAGGCCGCGGACGAGGTGGAGATCGTGATCCCCGCGCACTTCGCCGGCGCCGGAGCGGCCGAGGTGAAGCGCGACGGCAGCCGGTTCCGCATCGACCGGTGGGTCGGCGCGGACGAGGCGGACCGCGCACCAGCCGACGTGCGCCGGTGACCACATCCTGATGCCCGAGACGGCTGCGTCGGATGGGAAGCCGCCCGGACGTTCCTGTCGGTCCGCCCTCAGAGCGGCAGCGGGCTGACGTGGTAGGCCAAGCCGGCCACGAGACCGCCCAGGAACGGCCCGGCCACGGGGATCCACGCGTAGGCCCAGTCGGATCCGGTCTTGCGGCCGAGCCGCAGGACGGCGTGGACGATGCGCGGGCCGAGATCGCGCGCGGGATTCAGGGCGTAGCCGGTCGGCCCGCCGAGGGAGGCGCCGATCCCGACGACCAGGAGGGCGACAGCGAGCGGGCCGAGGCCGGACGGTGTTCCGCCGAGGAGCAGGACCACGTAGACCAGGACGAAGGTGGCGATCGTTTCGGTGAGGACGTTCCAGGCGGGGGTGCGGATCGCCGACCCGGTCACGAACACGCCCAGCACGGCGCCGTCGTCGGTCTCGGCGTCGAAGTGCTTCTTGTAGCAGAGGTAGACGAGGACGGCGCCGGCCATCGCGCCGGTCAGCTGCCCGGCCATGTAGACGGCGGCGTGCGGGAGGCCGGCGGCGACACCGGGGGCGAAGTCCTGCCCGGCGATCCACAGCCCGAGCGTGACGGCGGGGTTGAGGTGGGCCCCGGACCGGGCGGCGGTGTAGACGCCCGCGAACACGGCGAGGCCCCAGCCGAAACTGACCAGCAGCCAGCCCCCGCCGTGTCCCTTCGATCCGGTGAGGGCGACGTTGGCGACAACCCCGCAGCCGAGCAGCACGAGCAGCGCCGTGCCGATCAGCTCGGAAAGGAAGATGCTCCCCATCGAGTTCTCCTGAGGTGGTTCGTGCCGGTTTTCCGGGCAGGGCGCAGCCCCGCCCGGCGGACGTGCCGCCGGGCGGTGGCGCGGACTGGATCAGTGGCGGGTCACCAGACGGTGTAGCCGCCGTCGACGACGAGGTCGGTGCCGGTGCAGAAGGCGGCCGCGTCGGAGGCCAGGAAGACGACCGCGGGTGCGATCTCGGAGGGCGTGGCGACCCGGTTCATCGGGGTGCCCGCGAGCCAGGCGCGGCGCCACTCCTCGTTGTCCATCCCGCGCTGGGTCAGTTCGGTGCCGACGTAGCCGGGGGAGACGGAGTTGACGCGCACGCCGCGGCCGGACCATTCGCCCGCCAGCGACTTGGTGAGGTGGATGACGCCCGCCTTCGCCGCGTTGTAGGCGGCCTGCGGCTGCGGGAAGTTGCTGATGTGGCCGCTCATGCTGCCGGTGTTGACGATGCTCCCGCCGCCTTGGGCGAGCATCCGGGAACCCGCGGCGCGGCAACAGTGGAACACGCCGTCGAGGTTGACGGCGAGAACCTTGCGCCAGTCGTGGTCGGACAGCGACTCGCTGGGGTGGTTGTGCACGATGCCGGCGTTGTTCACGGCGATGTCGATCCGCCCGGCGGTGCTGACGACGTGGTCGAACGCGGCTTCCACGGCGGCGGAGTCGGTGACGTCCGCGGCGACGAACTCGACGCCGAGCCGCTCGGCGGTGGTCTCGCCGGCTTCGTCGTTGATGTCGCAGATGAACACCCGGGCGCCCGAGTCGCGCAGCCCGGTGACGATGGCTTCGCCGATGCCCTGGGCGCCGCCGGTCACGATCGCCGTGCGTCCGGCCAGGGAGAACACCGGCAGGGTCGGGGTGGTGCTGGTCAACGGTCACCTCGCGGGGTCGTGGACGGGCGTGCGGTGGGTGCGCTGCCGCAGTCGCGGACGTCGTAGGTGCCGTCGGCGCGGCCGACGACCATCTCGTCCGCGATCCCGGTGAACAGGCCGTTCTCCACCACGCCGGGGATCCAGTTCAGCTGGGCGTCGATCGCCAGCGGGTCGGCGATGGACTTCAGGTGGGCGTCGATCAGGTAGTTGCCGCTGTCGGTCACGACCGGCGCCCCGTCCCGGGTGCGCAGCGTCAGTTCGGCGGCGGGATGGCCGAGTTTGTCCAGCAACCGGGCGATCGAGCGCTTCGTAGACTCCCACTCGTAGGGGATGACCTCGATCGGCAGCGGGAACGCGCCCAGCGCCGGGACGACCTTGCTGTCGTCCACCACCGCGACCATCCGGTCCGACGCGTCGGCCACGATGCGTTCCCACAGCAGGCAGGCGCCGCCGCCCTTGATCATGGCGCCGTCGTGGTCGATCTCGTCGGCGCCGTCGATCGTGAGGTCCAGCCGGACCGCTTCGGCGAGGGTGGTCAGCGGCACCCCGGCCTCGATCGCGAGATCGCGGGTGGCGGTGGAGGTCGGCACCCCGACGACGTCGAGGCCGTCGGCCACCGCCTTGCCGAGCGCGCGCACGAACCAGTGCGAGGTCGTCCCCGAACCCAGGCCCAGCTTCATCCCGTCGTGCACGTAGGTTTCGATGGCGCCGACACCGGCCGCCCACTTCGCCCGGTCCTGGTCACTGCTCGGTTGCATGGAACTCCTTGTCCGCCAAGCCCTCGGCCAGTGCGCCGAAGGTGTCGATGGTGGTCACGCCCGAGAGCGGGTGCCCCCAGGACACGTGCCGGTAGGGCACTCCGGCGCGTTGTGCGGTGAGCGCGTCGATGCCGGTGTCGCCGACGTAGAGTGCGTCGGCGGGGGAGACGTCCAGCGCGGTGAGCGCGGCTTCGAGGTGCCCCGGGTCGGGTTTGCCCGCGGGCACCGCGTCGATGCCGACGACGACGTCGACCAGCGGGGCGAGCCCGGTGGCGGCGAGGACGTCGTGGGACAGGCCGGTGCGCTTGTTGGTGCACACCCCGATCCGGATTCCCTTGTGCCGCAACGCCTGGAGTGCTTCGTGTGCGTCGGCGTGCACGGTGGTCGCCGCGGCCGGTTCGGCCCGGTAGGCGCTGGAGTAGGCCGCCAGCACCGGACCCGCGAGCGCGGGACACCGCCGACGGCGTCGAGCGTGCCGCGGACGAGTTCCGCGGCGCCGCCGCCCAGCAGACCGCGCACCCGGTCGGCGCCGATCCCGGGCAGACCGTGCGCGGTCAGCGCGGAGGTGAGCGCCCTGGCGATGTCCGGGGCGCTGTCGACGAGAGTGCCGTCCAGGTCGAGCACCACCGCACGCGTCACGCCGGCACCGTTTCGGCGAACAGCGGGCGCAGGCCCTCGTACAGGTGCCGGTGGCGCTGGAAGATCCGGTCGTAGGTCGCGACGGCGGCGGGGTCGGGCGTGAAGGTCTGCTCCACGGCCAGCATGCCGACGGCCTCGGTGAGATCCCGCCACCAGCCGATCCCCACCCCGGCGGCGAGCGCGGCACCGTAGGCGCCGCCCTCGGCCACCCCGGTGACGGTGACGGTTTCCCGGTTCAGGACGTCGGCGAGGATCTGCAGCCACAGCGGTTCCTTGGTCGCGCCACCGGAGGCCACGACCCGGTCGCACGGCAGCCCGGCCTGCCGGTAGACCTCGAGAATTTCCCGCATGTTCAGCACGACGCCCTCCATCACACTGCGCGCGATGTGGCCCAGGTGGTGCATCGGGGTGAGTCCCACCCAGCTCGCCGACGCCTCGGGCGCGACGTGCGGGGACCGTTCGCCGAGCAGGTACGGCAGGAACAGCACGCCTTCCGAGCCGGGGCCGATGTCGCGGGCCAGTTTGGACAGTCGTTCCAGGGTGACCGGGTCGGCGGCGGTGACGGGGGCCAGCGCGTCGCGCAGCCACTGGAAGGCGCCGCCCGCGCTGAGCGACACCCCCATCACGTGCCAGCGTCCCGGTTCGTTGCCGCAGGAGACCTGCACCCGTCCGCCGGGGTTGTCCGGGCACCGGGACGCGCCGCCGGCGACGATGCCCGCGGTGCCGATCGTGAACCCGACCGGTCCGGTGTCCAGCAGGCCCATCGCGGTGGTCTGGATGACCGCGTCGCCGCCGCCCCCGAACACCGGTGTGCCTTCGGGGATGTTCCACCGGGCGGCGAGACCGGGCAGCACGGTGCCGGTGGCCTCGACGGATTCGACGACGTCGGGCAGCAGCGCGCGCTCGATGCCGAGGAGCCCCAGCAGCTCGTCGGACCAGCGGCGGTTCGCGACGTCGAACAGGCCGGTGCCCGAGGCGTCGGACACGTCGGTGGCGTACTCGCCGGTCAGACGGAGGCGCAGGTAGTCCTTGGGGTTGAGGATGCGGCGGGTCCGGGCGAACAGTTCCGGTTCGTGCTCGCGGAACCACACGATCTTGCACCCGGTGAAGCCGGGCAGCATCCGGTTGCGGGTCATGCGCAGCAGCTCGTCCAGACCGCCGGCGCGGTCGGTGATCCACTCGCATTCCCGCGCGGCGCGCTGGTCGTTCCACAGGATGGCCCGCCGCAGCGGTTCGCCCGCGCCGTCGAGCGCGGTCAGCCCGTGCATCTGCCCGCACAGGCCGATTCCGGTCACTTCCCGGCCGCGGTCGGGCAGGCTCGCGGTGACGGCGGCGAGTGCCTCGTCGGTGGCCGCCCACCAGTCGGCGGGTTCCTGCTCGGCCCAGCCGGGATTGGTGGTGTGCACGGGGTAGTGGCGCAGCACCTTGGCGACCACTTCACCCGAGCGCGACACCGCGATGACCTTGCACGCCGAAGTGCCCAGGTCGATGCCGATCAGCATGTTGTTGTCCTTCCCGCGCGTCGTTGCGCTTTCCCGCGCGTCATCGCGCGCCGTGGCGGAGTCTCACGTGCTTGAGCTGGAGGTAGGACTCGAGGCCTTCGGGGCCGTGCTCGGACCCGAACCCGCTCTCGCGGCGGCCTCCGTAGGGTGCGTTGATGATCCCGGCGTCGACGTTGTTGATGGCGACGTTGCCGAAGTCCAGGTCGCCCGCGAGCGTGAAGGTTTCGCGGGTGTCGTTGGTGTAGGCGTACGCGGCGAGGCCGCCGGGCACGCGGTTGGCCCGGTCGATCGCGTCGGCGAGGCCGGTGAAGCGGGCGACGCCGACGGCCGGGCCGAACGTTTCCTCGGTCATGACGAGCGCGTCGTCGGGCGCGTCGGCGATCACGGTGGGGCGCAGGAACAATCCGGGACCGTCCAGCGGTCCGCCGCCTGCCACGATCCGCGCGCCGCGCTTGTCGGCGTCGGCGATGTGGTCGAGGGTGCGCCGGTAGGTTTCTTCCATGGTCAGCGAGCCGACGTCGGCGGACGGCTCGGCCAGCCCGTCGGCGACGGTGAGCGCGTCCGCCGCGGCCGCGAGCCCGTCGACGAACTCGTCGTAGACCGAGTCGTGCACGTAGATCCGGTTGATCGCGATGCAGATCTGGCCGGCGTTGCGGAACGCGCGGCGGGTGGCGCCGCGTACCGCGCCGGGCACGTCGGCCGTGCCGGTGACGATCATCGGGCAGCTTCCGCCGAGTTCCAGGGACAGCCCGGTGATTCCGGTGACCGCCCGGTACAGCGCCTGTCCGGTGGCCATCGAGCCGGTGAAGGCCACCTTCGCGATCCGGGGGTGCGCCACGAGCGCCTGCCCGGTGGAGCCGTCCCCGAAGACGATGTTGGCCACGCCCGCGGGCAGAGTCTCGGCGAGGCACTCGGACAGCACCTGGGCGCATCCGGGGGTGTACTCGGACGGCTTGATCACGATGGTGCAGCCTGCGGCGACGGCGCCGGCGAGCTTCCAGCCGATCAGTTCGATCGGGTAGTTCCACGGCACGATCCCCGCGACGACGCCGAGGGGTTCCTTCTCCACGATGCTGGTGAACCCGGGCGCGTCGTTCGGGATCGTGCGGCCGTAGACGCGGGTGGCCTCTTCGGCGTAGTAGTGCAGCGCGGCGATGAACTTGCGGACTTCGCCGCGCGCCTCGTCCAGGGGCTTGCCCTGCTCGCGCGTGATCGCGGTGGCGAGGTCGTCGACGCGGTCGGCGCACGATTCCGCGAGCCGGTGCAGGTGCGCGGCGCGGTCGGCCGGGACGGTGCGGCGCCAGCCGCGGAAGGCGTCGGCGGCGGCGCGGACGGCCGCGTCGACCTCGGCGGCGGTGGACCGCGGGGCTACCGCGACTATCCTGCCGGTGGCGGGGTTGGCCCGCTCGATTCCCGGTTCCGCGGTGTCCCGCCAGGTTCCCGCGACGAAGTTCCGGCAGACGAGCACGGGCTCATCGGGCTGCATTGCCTCAACTCCCTGGTGCGCGCGGACTGTCCGCGGCAGCGGTGCGATCTTTGTATGATAATCGGACCTTAGAGCGGGAGTTGCGTGTCGCGCAAGAGGGTGACCGCGCCCGGTCAGGCGCGGGTCGGGATCGCCTCGTTCTCGGCCAGCAGGCGGTCGCGGTGGCGCATGACGCGGCGCAGGTGGTTCTCGGTGGCGAAGCGCGCGCGGGACGGGTCGCCGGCGGCGATGGCCTCGGCGATCTGGACGTGCTCCTCCAGCGTGTTGGCCGCTTCGGAGGGATAGCCGGGACCGGTGCGGTAGGTGTCGCGCAGGAACCCGTTGAGCGGGCCGATCACCAGTGAGAAGAACGGGTTTCCGCTCGCCTGCGCCACGATTTCGTGGAACCGGAGATCGGCGTCCAGGAATTCGTCGCGGGCCTCGGGCCGGTCGAGAGCGTCGGCCAGTCGCCGGTTCGCGTCGTCGAGGTCGGCGAGGTGCTGTTCGGTCCGCCGGGCCGCGGCCAGCTGGGCCATTTCGACCTCGAGCACCAGGCGCAGTTCGAGGAGCTGGGCGAAGGAGCCCTCGCTGCGGCGCATCAGCAGGCCGTACTGCTCAGCGATGAGCCGCCCGTCCAGTTCCGCGACGGTCATGCCGCGGCCGGGCTTCACCGTGACCAGCCCACGCTGGATCAGCAGCCGGGCCGTTTCCCGCACCACGGTGCGCGAGACGTCGAAGCGGCGGGCGAGTTCGGCTTCCGTCGGGAGGCGCTCGCCGGGCGCCAGCCGGACGATCTCGTCCTGCAGCTTGTCCGCGAGGGTTTCCGACAGGCGCTTGTGGAGTGCTTCGGCCATTCGGCGATCGTACGACAAAGCAGGCCGGTTGCCTCGTGCTGTGCCGCCTGCCGGGCGATGTGGCGGCTGGATTGACGGCATCTTTGTACGATGATAGGACATTGATGGCGCCCGGGTGGGCGCGACGAGGAGGGCTGTCGATCCATGAACCTGCACGCCTACGCCGGGGCCGTGCTCCCCGCCGACGCCGAGCGAGCCACCCTGGTGGCCCGTGTGTTCGACCCCGCGGTCGGCGGACCGTGCGTCGCGGCGATCCGGGGTGACCGCGCCGTGGACCTGACCCACGTCGTTCCGACGGTCTCCGAGCTGCTGGACCGGCCGGACGCGGTCTCGATCGTCCGCACGCGCGAGGGCGGCGGTCACTGGGAGCTGTCCGCGCTGATCGACGCCACCCTGCGGCGCGACCGGACCGCCCCGCACCTGCTGGCCCCGGTCGACCTGCAGGTCGTCAAGGCGGCGGGCGTGACGTTCGTCCGCAGCATGCTCGAGCGCGTGATCGAAGAGCGCGCGAAGGGGGACCCCGGCCGGGCCGAGGAGATCAGGTCCCGGATCGCCGAGGTGGTCCGGGGCCGGATCGCCCAGCTGCGGCCCGGATCGCCGGAGGCGGCCCGGGTCAAGGAGGTGCTGGTCGAGGAGGGCCTGTGGTCGCAGTACCTGGAGGTCGGCATCGGTGAGGATCCGGAGATCTTCACCAAGGCGCCCGTGCTGTCCGCGGTCGGCACCGGCGCGGAGATCGGCGTGCTGGCCCGCTCGACCTGGAACAACCCGGAGCCCGAGCTCGTGCTCGCGGTCAGCTCGTCCGGCACGCCGGTGGCCGCGACCCTGGGCAACGACGTGAACCTGCGCGACTTCGAGGGACGCAGCGCGCTGTTGCTCACCGAGGCCAAGGACAACAACGCATCCTGCGCGATCGGCCCGTTCCTGCGGCTGTTCGACGACGGTTTCACGCTGGACGACGCGCGGGCCACCGAGGTCGCGCTGGACATCACCGGCGGCGACGGGTTCACCCTGCACGGCGTGAACCCGGTGAGCGAGATCAGCCGGGACCTCACCGACCTGATCCGGCACGCCCACGGCGCCCACCACAGCTACCCCGACGGGTTCGTCCTGTTCACCGGCACGATGTTCGCGCCGACCGAGGACCGCGGCGAGCCGGGGCAGGGCTTCACCCACCGGCAGGGCGACGTCGTCGCGATCAGCTCACCCGCGCTGGGCACCCTGGTCAACACCGTCACCACCGCGGAAGCGGCCGAGGACTGGACCTTCGGCATCCGGGCGCTGATGGCCAACCTCGCCGAGCGCGGCCTGCTGCGGCGCGCGGCGGAGGTGGTCTCGTGACCCGGGTGGTCGTCACCGATCACGCCTTCGGCGGCGTGGCGGCGGAGGCGGCCGTCGCCGAGCGCTTCGGCGCGGAGTTCTCGGTGCACGACTGCCGCGGCGAGGACGAGACGATCCGCGCGGTGGCCGGCGCCGACGTGGCGTTCGTGAACTTCGCCCCCGTGACCGACGCGGTGCTCGCGGCGATGGCGCCCGGCGCGACGGTGATCCGCTACGGCATCGGCTACGACAACGTGGACGTCGCCGCGGCCGAGGCGCGCGGGATCTCGGTGGCCACGGTGCCGGACTACGGCAGCGACACCGTCGCCGACCACACCGTCGCCCTGCTGCTGACCCTGCTGCGCAAGATCCCGGCGTACGACCGCCGCATCCGCGAGACCGGCTGGTGCGCCCCGAGTGATCTCGGCTCGATTCCCGGCTTCGCCGACACCACGGTCGGACTGGTCGGCCTGGGCCGGATCGGGCTCGCCGTGCGCCGCAGGCTCGCCGCGTTCGGGTTCCGCGTGCTCGCCCACGACCCCTACGCCGAGTCCGCCGACGGGATCACCCTCACCGACCTGGACACGCTGCTGTGCGAGTCGCACGCCGTCTCGCTGCACGCGCCGCTGACCCCGCAGACGCGGCACCTGCTCGGCTCGGCGGCGTTCGCCCGGATGCGCGAGGGCGCGGTGCTGGTCAACACCTCGCGTGGCGGGCTGGTCGACCACGACGCGCTCGCCGATGCGGTGCGGGCGGGCCGGGTCGCCGCGGCCGCGCTGGACGTCTTCGACCCCGAACCGCTCGCCGCGGACTCGCCACTGCGCGAGTTGCCGCAGATCCTGTTCACCCCGCACGCCGCGTTCTATTCGGACAGTTCCCTGGCCGCCTTGCAACGGCTGGCCGCGGAGGAGGCCGAACGGGCGCTGGCCGGGAAACCGTTGCGCTGTCCCGTGACCGGAGGAGGTGGCCGATGAGCCGCGCTGTCGATCCCCGCACCGGAGCCGCGATCGGCCCGGAGATCGCCGACACCACACCCGAGGAGATCCGCGAGGTGTGTTCGCGGGCGGCGCAGGCCGCGCCGTGGCTGGCTGGGCTCTCGTTCCCGGAGCGCGCCGCGCTGCTCGCGGCTCTCGGCCAGGCGCTGCGCGACCACTCCGGCGAGCTCGTGGAACTGGCCGACGCCGAAACCGCGCTCGGCGCGCCGCGCCTGACCGGCGAGCTCGCCCGCACCGCCGCGCAGTTCGACCTGTTCGCGGAGGTGCTCCGGGACGGCGCGTTCTGCGAGCCCATCATCGACAGGCCGAACCCGGAGGCGGTGCCCCCGCACACCGATCTGCGCCGCATGCTCGTCCCGCTGGGGCCGGTGGCGGTCTTCGCCGCGTCCAACTTCCCGTTCGCCTTTTCCGTGGCCGGCGGCGACACAGCGAGCTCCCTCGCCGCCGGCTGCCCGGTCGTCGTCAAGGCGCACCCCGGGCATCCGGGGCTGTCGGTGCGCACCGCGGAGATCCTGGCCGGCGCCCTGTCCGCCGCCGGCGCCCCCGTGGGCGTGCTGACCCTGGTGCACGGCGAGGCGGCGGGCCGGGCCCTGGTGGCGGATCCGGCGGTCACCGCCGTCGCGTTCACCGGCTCACCCGGCGGTGGCCGCGCCCTGTTCGACGTCGCGATGTCGCGTCCTGATCCGATCCCGTTCTACGGCGAGCTGGGCAGCATCAACCCGGTCGTCGTGACGGCCGCCGCGGGCGCGGCCCGGCCGGACGAGATCGCGGACGGTCTGGCGGGCAGCGCGATGCTCGGCAGCGGGCAGTTCTGCACCAAGCCCGGTCTGGTGTTCGTGCCCGAGGCGGCGGGCCTGCCCGCCCGGGTGGCGGAGCGGGTGGCCGCGGCGGAGGCCGGCCCGCTGCTCACGGCGCGGATCGAATCCGGATTCCGCGAGGGCCTGCGGCGGCTGCTGAAGGTCCCGGGAGTGCGCGCCCTGCTGGACGGGCCGGACCCGGACGGCGGCGGGCACCGGGTGGCCCCGCAGGTGGTGACGGCCGACGCGCGGACGTTCCTGGCCAACGCCGCCGTCCTGACCGAGGAGTGCTTCGGCCCGGTGACGGTGCTCGTCACCTACTCGGCCGAGGAGGAACTCGCGGCCGCGCTCGCCCGGGTCCCGGGTTCGCTGACGGGCACGGTGCACGCCGAGCCGGACGACCCCGCCGCCGCTTCCGTCGTGGCGGCGCTCGGAGCCAGGGTGGGACGCCTCGTCCACAACGGCTGGCCCACCGGGGTGGCGGTGACCTGGTCGCAGCACCACGGCGGCCCCTGGCCCGCGACGACGGCGGTCCTGCACACGTCGGTGGGCGCCACGGCGATCCGGCGGTTCCTGCGCCCCATCACCTACCAGGACGTGCCCGAGCCGCTGCTACCCGCCGCACTCCGCGACGGCAACCCGCTGGGCGTCCCGCGCCGCGTCGACGGCGTGCTCACCACGGGCCCGAATGGCGGCCGGGCGGGCTGATCCCGCCGTCCGGCGGTGTGACCGTGATCGTTGACTTCCGAGCCCGCAGGACGTTACGTTTTTGAATCAGTAACATCGGTCTCGAGTCGGCGTCGTCCCTGGCGAAACGCACAGGCAGGAGAACGGTCATGTCGAACCTGGCCACCGCGCTCGACGTCTCCGCCGGGCGCTTCGGTGAACGGGAGTTCCTCGTCGCCGGAGCGCGCCGGCTGACGTTCGCGGAGGTCTCGCGGCGATCCGCGGCGATGGCGCGGCGCCTGGTGGACTCCGGGGTCGCGCCGGGCGACAAGGTCGCGCTGTCGTGCCCGAACGTCCCGGAGTTCACCATCGCGTACTGGGCGGTGCTGCGCGCGGGCGGGGTGGTGGTGCCGCTCAACGTGCTGCTGCGCGCCCGGGAGATCGCCTACCACCTCGACGACTCGGACGCGGTCGCCTACCTGGTGCACGAAGATCCCGCTGACCCCCGGCTCGCCGAAACCGCGCGGGAGGGCTTCGCGAAGGCCGCGGAGTGCGACCGCTTCTGGACCATCGGGGTCGACGAGGCGGGGGAGACGACGTGGTGCGGCGAGCCGCTGGCCGGTCCCGCGTCGTTCGGCACTGTCGCGCGCGAGGACGGCGACACCGCCGTCATCCTCTACACCTCCGGAACCACCGGGCGCCCCAAGGGCGCCGAGCTCACCCATCGCAACCTGCTGCTCAACGCACGGGCCGCCGCCTCGGTGTACGAGCTCGACCCCGCCCGGCCGGACACCCACCTGCTGGTCGCCCCGCTGTTCCATTCGCTCGGGCAGACCTGCGTCCAGAACGCCTCGACGCTGTTCGGCTGCACCATCGTCATGGTGCCCAGGTTCGACGCCGTCGAGGCGCTGCGGCTCATGCTCGACGAGCACGTCACGATCTTCGCCGGGGTCCCGACGATGTTCTGGGCACTGCTGCAGGCCCTCGACGATCTGCCGGGCCGGGACCGCCTGTACGGGCGGCTTCGGGTCGCCGCCTCGGGCGGTTCGGCCCTGCCGGTCGAGCTGCACAAGGAGTTCGAAACCCGTTTCGGGACCTCGATCCTGGAGGGCTACGGCTTGTCCGAGACTTCCCCGATGGCCAGTCACACCCGGCTCGGCGAGCCGGTCCGGGCCGGGTCGATCGGACGCCCCGTCGACGGCGTCGAGATGAAGCTGATCGCGGAGGACTGGACGACGCTCCCCGACGACCCGGAGGTGGTCGGGGAGATCGCCATCCGCGGGCACAACGTCATGAAGGGCTACTACAAGCGGCCCGAGGCGACGGCCGATGCCGTTCGCGACGGCTGGTTCCGCACGGGAGACCTGGCACGCAAGGACTCCGACGGCTTCTACCACATCGTCGGGCGCTCCAAGGACCTCATCATCCGCGGCGGCTACAACGTCTACCCGCGCGAGATCGAGGAGGTCTTCATGGAGCACCCGGCCGTGTCGCTCGTCGCGGTGATCGGGGTCCCGCACCCGTCGCACGGCCAGGAGATCAAGGCCGTCGTCGTGCCCGCCGAGGGCCACGAGGCCCTCCGGCCCGAGGACCTGGTGGACTGGGGCCGGCGGCAGCTGGCGGCCTACAAGTACCCGAGGATCGTCGAGCTGAGGGACGAGCTGCCGATGACGTCGACCGGCAAGATCCTCAAACGGGAGATTTCCTGAACGCCCCGGGGCGTCCGGAGAAGCGGATTGGCCCCGGCCGAGCTGCTCATCGAGCCGCGCCGGCACGGCGCAGGTGGGCCAGGAGCGCTTCGTTCACCGTGTCCGGGGCCTGCTGGTGCACCCAGTGCCCGGCTCCGTCCACGACGAGGGTGCGGAGATCCTCGAACGCCCGCGCGCCCGATTCGGGCCGCATGAAGGTGGTCACCGGGTCCGCGCTGCCCGTGAGGAACAGCGAGGGCTGCTGGATGACCCGTTCCGGTGCCGCCTTCGTTTCGCGCCAGTTGTCGTCGATGTTGCGGTAGTAGTTCAGCCCGCCCGCGAAGCCTGTCTCGCGGAAGCGCTCGACGAGCCGGCGGAACAGGTCCGGCGGCAGCCACTCGGGCGGGCGGACGGGCTCGTCGCCGTCGAGGAGGTCGTAGCGATCGCCGAAGATGACGGCGAGCGAGCGGCCGGCATCGCGCATCAGCAGTGCCTCCGCGCGCCCGGCTTCCTGGAACCGGAGCTGGTAGAACTGCTCGCCCCAGCGTGCGCGCAGGATCTGCGTCGGCGGGGCGGGTGCCGGCGGGGCATACGGCACGCTGAGACCGGCCAGCGAGAGAACGGCGGCCGGGTGGTCGAGGCCGAGCTGCCAGACGCACGCGGCGCCCCAGTCGTGGCCGATGAAGTGTGCCGCGTCGGCACCCTCGTGCTCGAGCAGGCCGATCAGGTCCAGCCCGACCGTGCGCAGGGCGTACGCCGATCGTTCGCCGGGGCGCGAGCTGCGGCCGTAGCCGCGCATGTCCGGAGCCAGCACCCGATAGCCGGCCTCGACCAGCGCGGGGATCTGCAGCCGCCAGGTGACGGCCAGGTCGGGAAATCCGTGCGCGAGCACGACGAGCGGCCCTTCGCCGGCCGCGGTCACGGCGAGCTCGACACCGTTCACTCGCCGCAGCTCGGACGATGTCCTCATGCCGCAGCCCGGTTGAGACGCACCAGCATCTTGCCGACGTTGGCGCCGGACAGCATCCCCAGCAGCGCCCCGACGGCGTTTTCGAGGCCGTCCACGACGGTGGTGGCCGGAACGAACGAGCCGTCGGCGAGCCAGCCCCGGGCGAGGGCGATCCATTCCGGCCAGCGGTCCAGGTGGTCCAGCACGATGAGGCCGCGCAAGGTCAGTCGCTTCTTCGTGATCAGCGCGAGGTTGGCTGGGCCGGGCACGGGTTCGGCGGCGTTCGCCTCGGAGACGGAGCCGCAGACCGCCACTCGTCCGCCGGTGCGCAGCGCGTCGAGGGCGGCTTCCAGCTGGTCCCCGCCGACGCTGTCCAGGTAGACGTCGATCCCGCCGGGGGCCGCGGCGCGCAGAGCGGGCCCGATCGGTCCCGACTTGTAGTCGACGGCCCGGTCGTAGCCGAGCTGTTCCACCAGCCGCCGTGCCTTTTCCGGTCCGCCTGCGGACCCGATCACCGCGGCGGCCCCGAGGTGACGGGCGACCCGGGCGGCCACCACGCCGACGGCGCCGGCGGCCGCCGAAACGAAGACGACGTCGCCGGGGTGCACGGGCGCGAACTCGCTCAGCGCCAGGTAGGCGGTGAGGCCGGGCATGCCGAGTGCGCCGAGGTAGTCCGAGCCGCGGACGCCCGTCGTGTCCAGGCGATGGGTTTCGTCCGCCCGGACCACGGCGTAGTCCCGCCAGCCGAAGTGGTGCCACACGACGTCTCCTTCGCGCAGCGTCCCGCTCCGCGACTTGACGACCGTGCCGACGGCCGCGCCTTCCAGGGGTGCGCCGAGGGCGAACGGCGGGAGGTAGGACGGCACGTCCCGCATGCGCCCGCGCATGGAGGGGTCGACGGACATCCAGTCGTTGCGCACCAGCACCTCTCCCGGCGCCGGCTCGGGCACGACGGTTTCCACCAAGGCGAAGTCCGACGGGGACGGCATCCCGGCCGGGCGTGCCACCAGATGAACCTCGCGGCTGGTCGTGCTCATCGATCCTGTCCTCCGCTCACTTCCCCCAGCGGTGTTACAATTGGAGAAACGTAACATAGGCTTGCGGACATGTCGCGTGAGGGAGGGGCAACGATGCCCATCACCGCCAACGGAATTCACTACGAAGTGCGCGGTGACGGGCCGCGGACGATCGTCCTCCTGCCGGGCTTCGGGTGTTCGATCGAGTGCTGGGCCGGGGTGGTTCCCCTGCTCGACGGGTACCGCGCCGTCCTGATGGATCTCCCGGGGCACGCGGGGTCGGCCGGTGCGCGGGCCGACGGCGACCTGCCGGGGCTCGCGGAGACCGTTGCCGAGGCCTGCCGGGAAATCGGGCTCACCGGCTTCGTCGTGGCCGGGCTGTCGCTGGGCGGCGCCATCGCCGTGCGGATCGCGCTGGACCATCCCGGCGAGGTCGAGGCGGTCGTGGGCGTGATGCCGTGGAACGCGGGCGGTACTTCCCCCGGTGACCCCGTCATCGAAGGCTTCCACAGCGCCTTCGGCGACCTGGACACGATCACCGTGGGCATCGCGAGTATCTCGCAGGATCCCGCGAAGACGGCGGATCTGGTGCGCACGATGCCCACGGTCACCGAGCGGATGTGGCGTGGCTGGCTCGGCGGCGGGGTCCACACCAGCATGGCCGACGAGCTGCCCGGGTTGCGGGTCCCGCTGCTGTACCTGGTCGGCGGCAAGGACACCGTGGTCGACCTGGACAAGCAGATTTCGGACGTGCGGCGGGTCCCCGGCGGGCGCCTGGTGCTGCTCGCCGACGCCGGTCACCTCGCCTGCTACGAGACACCCGAAGCCGTGGCGCGGGAAATGCGCCAGTTCCTCGACGCCCGCGCGGTCGCGGGCGTCTGACGATCAGGACAGCAGCCGTCGGATCGCCGCGCCGACCTTGGCGGCATCCGGCTCGCCGCCGGTGATCATGTCGACGTAGCAGAACGACTCGGCGATGCGGACCACGAGGTAGGCGAGATCCTCGACCGGGAGCCCGCCGGGCGGATCAGGCAGCTCGTCGCGCAGCAGGTCGGCCACGTACCCGATGAAGTTGTGCTGGAGTTCGCTGCTGCGGGTGGTGAGGATCCGCAGCGCGATCTCACCTTCCTGCTGCAGGAACGTCTTCATGAACGGCGCATCCAGGACACTGGCGATGAACCCCTCGAGGGTCTGGGCCACGGCGTCGATCCCGGTCGCCCTGGACTGGAGCCGGCAGCGGTCGAGGGTGGGTTTCGCCAGGGACCAGTTCACCTCGCCCAGCAGGCGGTCCCGGCTCCCGACCCAGCGGTTCAGCGTCATCCGGCTCACGCCGAGCTCGTTGGCCAGTGCCTGCATTTCGATCCGCGTTCCGCTGCGGAACTGCCGCCGCGCCAGCCGGATCGCCGCTTCCCGCCCCTGGGAAGCCGGCGCCGCCTCGTCCCGGTGCGGCGGGGATGCGGTCTGGCGTCGCGCGGCAGGCATGAACCGCAGCCTAGCCGGTGCGTGGGACACCAGGCGGCATCCTGGTCCGGCCGCCGAAGCGGCGCCGGTGCCGTCGGCCCGTGCGCTGAGGACGCGGGCCTTCCCCAACTCCCGGATCCAGGTCACAGTCAGCGGCCCGGCACCACACCAGACTCCTGCTCACGGAACGAGACCGGAACGGCGAGGGTGAGCGGAGATGGTGGTGTACGTACCCGACGGTGGACCAGGGGTGCCACAGCTGGACAGGGCCGAAGACCTGGGCGCGTTGTCGGTCCGTGCCGCGGCGGGCTCGCCGCGGTGGGAGCTCCTGTCGCGGGCACTGGAAGCCGCCGGTGCGGGCGAGGTCGCCGGCGACCACGTCTGGCTCGACGTCTCCTGGCTGCGCTCCGCCGCTGGTGATCGTGATCAGGACTGGCACGACGGGTTCACCCGCATGCTCGCCCACGCCGCACGCCAGGGCTGGGTCAGCGCCGACGGTGGCCGGGTCCGGGCGCACGTCTCCTGGGGGCGGTGACCGTGCCCGGGAAGTTCGACGGCAGGACCGCGATCGTCACCGGTGCCAGCCGCGGCATCGGGTTCGCCATCGCCGAACGGCTGGTCGCCGAAGGAGCGCGGGTGGTGATCACCGCGCGCAAGAAGGAGGCGCTGGAGGAGGCCGTCGCTCGCCTCGGTGGCCCGGAGGTGGCGCTCGCCGTGGCGGGCAAGGCCGACGACACCGCGCACCAGGCGGAGGCGGCCGGTCAGGCCGTGGAACGGTTCGGCAGTCTCGACATGCTGGTGAACAACGCGGGCGTCAACCCGTGGTACGGGCCGATGGTCGAGCTCGACCTCGATGTGGCCCGCAAGGTCGTCGAGGTCAACTGCATCGCGGCGTTGTCCTGGGTGCAGCACGCGCACCGCGCGTGGATGGGGGAGCACGGCGGGGCGGTCGTGAACGTCGCGTCCCATTCGGCGATTGCGCCCGCGCCGGGTGTCGGCTTCTACGGCGCCAGCAAGGCCATGCTCGTCGCGATGACCAGGCTGCTGGCCGTCGAGCTGGGCCCGCGCATCCGGGTGAACGCCGTCGCGCCCGCGGTGGTGAAGACCAAGTTCGCCGCGGCCCTGTACGAAGGCCGGGAGGAGCAGCTGGCGGCGGCCTACCCGCTCAAGCGCCTGGGCGAGCCGGACGATATCG
Source organism: Amycolatopsis sp. NPDC006131 (assembly GCF_040614175.1). Lineage (NCBI taxonomy): Bacteria > Bacillati > Actinomycetota > Actinomycetes > Pseudonocardiales > Pseudonocardiaceae > Amycolatopsis > Amycolatopsis sp. NPDC006131. The sequence continues at coordinate 12,627 of NZ_JBEXTX010000056.1, read as the reverse complement.
GCGGGGCCGTCGCGTTCCTGCTGTCGGCGGACGCGTCGTTGCTGACCGGCCACCTGCTCGTCGTCGACGGCGGCGTGACCCTGGCCGGGGCGACCGCATGACGGTCGCGGGTCAGGGCGTCGTCGTCACCGGCGCCGCGGGCGGGATCGGCAAGGCGCTGGCCGCGCGGCTGGCCGCCGGGGGAGCGCGCGTCGTGGTGAACGACCTGGATCCCGTCGCGACGGAGGCGGCGGCCGCGGAGATCGGTGCGCTCGCGGTGCCGGGCGACGCCGCGTCCGTGGCCGGGGCCGTGGCCCTCGTGTCGGCCGCGCGCGGTCACCTCGGCCAGGTCGACGCCTGGTTCGCCAATGCGGGCGTCGTCCGCGGCTACGGCCTGGACGCCAGCGAGGCAGCCTGGGCGGCGAGCTGGGAGGTCAACACGATGGCGCACGTCCGCGCCGCCCGGCTGCTGGTGCCGGAGTGGCTGGAGCGTGGCCGCGGGCGGTTCGTGGTGACCGCGTCGGCGGCGGGGCTGCTGACCGCGCTCGGGACCGCGACCTACTCGGTGAGCAAACACGCTGTGGTCGCCTTCGCCGAGTGGCTGTCCGCGACCTACCGGCACCGCGGGATCGTGGTCCAAGCGATCTGTCCGCAGGGGGTGCGGACCGGCATGCTCGCGGCCAGCGGTCCCATGCGGTCGGTGCTGGCCGACGGCGCGGTGACCCCCGAGGACGTGGCCGAGGTGACGTGGCGGGCGCTGCACGACGACCGCTTCCTGATCCTCCCGCATCCCGAGGCAGGAGACCACTACCGAAACCGGGCCGCCGACACCGACCGCTGGCTCGGCGGGATGAACAAGCTGCAGCGGCACCTGGAACGGGCGGCCCGGTGAGTCGCCTTCCGGGCCTGGACCTGACCAGGCTGGCCGGCTGGCTCGCGGCCGAGCGGCCGGGGCAGGCCGGGCCCACGCTGTCGGCGCGCCTCCTCGCGGGCGGCCGGTCGAACCTGACGTACGAGGTCGGTGACGGCGAGCGCGCCTGGGTGCTGCGCAGGCCGCCGGTCGGACCCGTGCCCGCCACCGCTCACGACGTGGCGCGCGAATACCGGGTCATGGCCGCGCTGGAGGGCACCGCCGTGCCGGTGCCCGCGATGTACGCGCTGTGCACGGACGACTCGGTGATCGGGGCGCCCTTCTACCTCATGGAGAAGGTCGGCGGGACCCCGTTCCGGAGCGCGGCGGCGCTGGCGCGGCTCGGGCCGGACCGGGTTCGCCGGATCTCGCTTCGCCTCGTCGACACGCTGGTGGCGCTGCACGACGTCGACCCGGCCGAGGTGGGGCTGGCGGACTTCGGTCGCGCCGACGGGTTCCTGGACCGGCAGGTGCGGCGCTGGAGCGCGCAGCTGGCGGCAGCCGGCAGCGGCGACCTGCGGTCGGCCGGGGAACTGCGCTCCCGGCTGGCGTCGAACGTCCCTGCCCATTCCGGGGTCGGCATCGTGCACGGTGACTACCGCCTCGACAACGTGCTCGTCGACTCCGCCGACCGCCTGACGGCCGTGATCGACTGGGAGATGGCCACGATCGGCGATCCGCTGACGGACCTCGCACTGCTGATCGCCTACCAGAAACTGAGCCGGCTCCCGGGCGGGGACCTCGTCACCGACGCCGCCTCGGCGCCGGGACACCTCACCGAGGACGAAGTGCGAGCGCGGTACCGCTCGCGCAGTGGCCGCGACCCGGCGCACTTCGGCTTCCACCTCGGCCTCGCCTGCTACAAGCTGGCGGCGATCGTCGAGGGGATCCGCCACCGGCGCCTGCACGGGCAGACCGTGGGCGCCGGGTTCGACGGGATCGGCGCGCTGACCGGGCCCCTGCTGGAGATCGGGCTGGCTGCCCTGAAGGAGGACGGCTGATGCACTTCGGCTACGACGATCGCACCGAGGACCTGCGCGGGCGGCTCCTGGAGTTCATGGAGACGCACGTCCACCCGGCGGAGCCGGTGTTCGAACGGCAACTGTCCGAGCTGGACGATCCGTGGGCGTGGGACTCCGCACCCGTGCTGTCCGAACTGCGGGCGGAGGCGCGCAACCGGGGGCTTTGGAACCTGTTCCTCCCCGGGGCGGACGGCGCCGGCCTCACCAACCAGCAGTACGCGCCGCTGGCCGAGATCACCGGCCGGAGCCCGCACCTGGCGCCCGCCGCGCTCAACTGCGCCGCACCGGACACCGGCAACATGGAACTGCTCTCGCAGTTCGGCACCGACGCGCAGAAACGCCAGTGGCTGGAACCGCTGTTGTCCGGGCGGATCCGGTCGTCGTTCGCGATGACCGAACCCGATGTCGCGTCCTCCGACGCCACCAACGTCGCCACCCGCATCGAGCGCGACGGCGACCACTACGTGATCAACGGGCGCAAGTGGTGGATCACCGGGGCGATGAACCCGAACGCCGCGATCTTCGTCGTCATGGGCAAGACCGATCCGCACGCCGAGCGGCACCGCCAGCAGTCCATGATCCTCGTCCCGCGGGACACGCCCGGCGTCCGCGTGACCCGGGCGATGCGCGTCCTGGGCTACGACGACCGCGAACACGGTGGGCACGCCGAACTGCGTTTCGACGACGTCCGGGTGCCCGCCGGAAACCTCATCGGTGGCGAAGGCGACGGCTTCGCGATCGCACAGGCCCGGCTCGGCCCTGGCCGCATCCACCACTGCATGCGGGCGATCGGGGTGGCCGAACGCGCGCTCGAGCTGATGTGCGCCCGCGCGGAGGAGCGGGTCGCGTTCGGCAAGCCGCTGTCCGGCCAGGGAGTCGTCCGCGACTGGATCGCCGAATCCCGCGTCCGGATCGAGCAGCTGCGCCTGCTCACCCTCAAGGCGGCCTGGCTGATGGACACGCGGGGCAACAAGGCCGCGCACACCGAGATCCAGGCGATCAAGATCGCGACCCCGGTGACCGTCCAGTGGGTGCTCGACAAGGCGATCCAGGTGCACGGCGGGGGTGGGTTGTCGCAGGACTTCCCGCTCGCCTACGGCTACGCCCTCGCCCGCATGCTCCGATTCGTCGACGGGCCGGACGAGGTCCACAAGGACGCCCTCGCCCGCCGCGAACTGCGCAAGGCCGCCTCGGCTCGGCGACCGGCACCCGCGGCGCAGCGGTAGCGAGCCCGGCCGAAGTCCCGGACCCAGGTCACAGTCTTCGCCGCCGCCGGGCGGCAAGCTTCAGCTACCAGGCCCCGCCGGGGGCATTGTTGGGAGGCATTGTGCAGACGCTCGATCTTGTCGGCGCCGAGGCCGGCGTCGAGTTCGGGGCCGGCGTGCACCTCGACGCTCGCCGCGCGGGCAACGGCAGCCGGGTCGCCCTGGTCCTGCCCGGCGCAGAGCGGGCCGAGGAGAACGCCGCGTTCGTGGCGGCGCTCGCGAAGGACTACTCCGTGGTCGCGCCGAGTCACCCGGGCTTCGGCCGTTCGCCCCGGCCGGACTGGTGCACCTCCGTCGACGACCTGGCCTACCTCTACCTCGACTGGCTGGACCGGTCCGGGCTGACCGACGTCACCGTCGTCGGCCTCCAGTTCGGCGGCTGGGTCGCCATGGAGATGGCGGTGCGGAGCTGCGCGCGGATCGGCCGTCTCGTGCTCGTCGGCTCGGTGGGGGTCAAGCTCGGCGGACCGCTCGACCGCGAGATCGCCGACCTCTTCGCGATGCCGCGGACCGAGCTGGACAAGCGCCTCTACGCGGACACGAGCTTCGCGCTGGGCGACCTCGCGCACGCGCGGGACGAGGACGTTCTCGAGGTGGCGCGCAACGAAGAGGCTCTCGCGTTGTACGGCTGGGAGCCCTACCTGCACAACCCGCGGCTGCGCCACTGGCTGTGGCGCATCCGCGTGCCGTCCCTGGTGATCTGGGGCGGGCAGGACGGCATCGTCGCGCCCGGCTACGGCCACGGGCTGGCCGCGCGGATCCCCGGCGCGCGTTTCGAGCGCCTCGACCGGGCCGGGCACCGCGCACAGGTGGAATGCCCGGCGGAGATCGCCGAGCTGATCTCCGCCTCCGCCGCCTGACCCCGACCAACCAGAAAGGGAGCGTTCCCGTGCAGTACTGGCATTTCAGCGAAGCGGCCTACCCGTACCTGCCGGACCCCGAGACCTACGAATCGGTGCGGGTCACCCTGCCCAACGGCGTCATCGACCCCGCTCGCGCCGCGGCGCTGTGGGACCGCTACATCCGCGAGTGGCAGGTCGCGGACGAATGCGGGCTGAACGTGATGGTCAACGAACACCACTCGACCGCGACGTGCATGAACTCCGCCGCTCCCGTGATCGCCGGAGCGCTCGCGCGGCTCACCACCAATGCGCGGATCCTGATCCTGGGCAACCCCGTCGCGAACCGCACCGACCCCGTGCGCATCGCCGAGGAAATGGCCCTGCTGGACCTGCTCAGCCACGGCCGTCTCGAGGCCGGATTCGTGCGGGGCGTGCAGTACGAGGTCGCCGCCACCAATTCCCGGCCGGTGCGGATGTCCGAGCGCATGTGGGAGGCGGTCGAGCTCATCACGCGAGCCTGGTCGGCGCACGACGGCCCGTTCAACTGGGAGGGCGAGTTCTTCCACCACCGCCAGGTCAACATCTGGCCGAGGCCCCACCAGCAGCCCGGCCCGCCCGTGTGGGTCACCGCGGTGAACCCGGCCAGCGTGCCGAGGATCGCCGACCACGGCTACCGGGTCGGCACCTTCCTGTCGGGGTTCGACGGGACCAGGGCGGTGTTCCAGGCCTACCGCGACCACTGCGCCGCGACGGGCAAGCCCGCGCCGGGCGACGAGATGTTCGGCTACGCGGCGCTGGTCTACACCGGACGGACCGACGAGGAGGGCTTCGAAGGAGCCCGCGAACTGCTCTGGTACCTGCACAGCAACAAGGTGGCCAAGCAGTTCGCCTACCCGCCGGGATACCTGCCCTACCACGTCCGGGCCGTGGGCCTGCGGGGACCGTTGACGTCGATGCCCGGCTCCCCGGCGTCCTCGCCGATCCCCGACGTGACCGCGATGTCGCTCGCCGAGCTCATCGAACGCGGAATCGTGTTCGCCGGCAGCGCCGCCACCGTAGCCGGGCAGATCGAGCGCTTCTACGAGCACGTCGGCGGGTTCGGGCACCTGCTGCTCATGGGCCAGGCCGGTCACCTCGGGCACGAGGACACGGTCCGGGGGATCGCCAACTTCGCCGAGGGTGTCGCGCCCTTGGTCGACCGCGTGACGGGCGGGCTCGCCGTTCAGTCGAAGTAGGGTAACTGCTGCCTATCGGAGGACAACGATGTCCCAACCATCCCCGCTGGATTCGGAAGACAGGGTTTCCCCGGGAACGGGAACGCCGCGGCACAGCGCTGTGGCGCGCCGGTCGATCATCGCCGCCGGCTCCGGAAACGCTCTCGAGTTCTACGATTTCGCGATTTTCGCGTCGCTCACACCGGTCATCTCGAAGCTGTTCTTCCCCTCGGGTGAGCCGCTCGCCGCGATCCTGTCGACGTTGGCGTTGTTCGCGGTCGGCTTCGTCATGCGGCCGGTGGGCGCCGTCGTGTTCGGGCGGCTCGCGGACCGGCGCGGGCGCAAGGTGTCCCTGGCGATCGCGGTGCTGATCATGGGTGTGACCACCGTGCTCATCGGCGTCATGCCGACGTATCCGCAGGCGGGGATCGTCGCACCGGTGCTCCTGTGTGTCGCGCGGCTGCTCCAGGGGTTGTCCGTCGGCGGGGAGTTCGGGACATCGGCCAGCTTCCTCGTCGAGCACGCGCCCCCGCACCGCCGTGGGCTGTACGGCTCCTTCGCCTTCTTCTCCTCGACGCTCGGCAGCGTGCTCGGCGCCGTCGTGGTCCTGATCATGACGGTGTCGCTGTCTCCGGGCGACCTCGACAGCTGGGGCTGGCGGATCCCGTTCCTGCTCGGGTTCCCGCTGCTGGTCATCGGCCTCTACCTGCGCTACCGCATCGCGGAGTCGCCGGAGTTCGAGGAGCTCAAGGCAGGCAACGCCCAGGAGCGCAGCCCGCTGCGCACGTTGTTCACCCAGCACTGGCGGGCGTTCCTGATCGTGATCGGGATCTGCGTCGGCTTCAACATCGCCTCGTCCACGGTCCAGGTGTTCGCGCTCACCTACATCCGCAGCGTCGTGGGACTGTCCGCGGTGCAGGCGCTGAGCACGGTCATCATCGCCACCACGGCCGGGATCTTCCTGGTGGTCGCGTTCGGGCGCCTCTCGGACACCTACGGCAGGAAGCCGGTCCTGGTCTTCGCGTGCGTCCTGGCGGTGGTCCTGCCCTACCCGAGTCTGCTCATCATCGGCCTGACCGGGTTCGGCCCGGCGCTGCTGGGACAGCTCGTCCTGTGGATCCCGGTCGCCGCGTTCGGCGGCGCCATCCCGGCGCTGTTCGCGGAGCTGTTCCCGACGAAGGTCAGGGCGTCCGGGTTCGGGATCGCCTACGGATTCGGTTCGGCGATCTTCGCCGGTACCGCGCCGTTCGTGGCGACCCTGCTGATCGAGCTTTCCGGGAACAAGACGTCGCCGGCCTGGTACATGGTCGCGGCAGGCGTCATCACCTTGGTCGTCGTGATCGCGTCGGTGGATCGCCGGGCGCGCGGGAGGAGTTGAAGCATGGGGTCTGCCGCGGGGCGGCTGACGGGCAAGTCAGCGCTGGTGACGGGTGCGGGTTCGGGTATCGGAGCGGCGACGGCCGAGGTGTTCGCCCGCGAAGGCGCGAAGGTCCTCGTCGTGGACGTGGACAAGTCCAAGGCGTCGGCGACGGTGGACCGGATCCGGGAGGACGGTGGTGTCGCCGAGCCGTTCGCCGCGGACGTCTCGGACGAGGTTCAGGTCGCCGGCGCCGTCGAGTTCGCGGTCGAGCGCTTCGGCGGGGTGGACGTGCTCCAGAACTACGCCTCCGAACGGAGTCTGGTGGCCGAGGACGTCTTCGTCGCCGAGGCCGACCTGTCGGTGTGGCTGGGGCAGCTGCGCGTGGACCTGCTGGGCTGCGTCCTGACCGCCAAACACGTCCTGCCGCACATGGTCCGCGCGGGCGGGGGCAGCATCACCAACGCTTCTTCCCTGGCCGCCTGGCTTTCCCTCGAAGGCCGCCCGGCCTACGCGACCGCGAAGGCCGGGGTGATCGGGTTGTCGAAGTCGCTGGCCGTCGAGTACGGCAAGCAGGGGATCCGGTGCAACGTCCTCGCGCCTGGGCACATCGTCTCGCCCGCGACCGAGAAGATGTTCTCCGCGGCGCAGACCGAGGTGCTGCTGGATCACGTCGCGACGCCGCGGCTGGGCAGGCCGGACGACGTCGCGATGGCCGCCCTGTTCCTGGCCTCGCCCGAGTCGTCGTTCATCAACGGGCAGGTGCTGGTCGTGGACGGCGGCATGTCCGCCTACGCGCCCATGGTCCCGTCGTTCCGGCGCCTGGCCGGACAGTGAAGGAGCCGGCATGCGTTTCCTGGTGACGGGCGGGCTGGGCGTCAACGGCGCCTGGGTGGTCCGGGAGCTGCTGGGCCGCGGCCACGAGGTGGCCGTGTTCGAAAGCCGGGACGACACGTCGCTGATCGAGGATGTGGCGGACCGGGTCGAGCTCGTCGTCGGCGACATCCGCGACGCGGACGATTTCACCGACGCCGCCCTGCGCCTGCGGCCGGACTGCGTCATCCATCTCGCGGCTTTCGTCGACTGCGAACGGGATCCGCACACCGCGATCGCGGTGAACGTCGGCGGCACCGCCGCGGTGTGCGCCGCCGCGGTGGCGGCGGGTGCGCGGCGGGTCGTCTACACCAGCTCGAAGGCGGTGTACGCGCCGGCGACGGGCAAGCGCGGGTTTCCCACCTACGAGGCCGTGCGCGAAGACGACGAGCTGCGGCCGACCGGCATGTACGGCATCACCAAGGCGGCCGCGGAGAACGTGGTGGCGTGGTACGGGCGCAACTCCGAAGTGGAGTGCGTCAGCCTGCGGTTCGCCACGATCTTCGGCCCGGGCAGGCTGCAGCGGCACGCCGGCCCGATCAACACCTACAGCTCGATGGTCGAGCTGCTGGCCTCGGGCCGCGGTTTCACGATCGAGCAGGGCGGGGACGAGCGGGACGACATCATCTACGTCCTCGACGTCGCCGACGCCATCGCGTGTGTCGCGCTGGCTCCCGGGCCGCTGCGCCACCAGGCCTACAACGTGGCCGCGGGGCACCCGGTGTCGATGCACGACTTCGCGGACGCGATCCGCCGGGTCATTCCCGGCGCGGCGCTCGACGTGGGGCCCGGGCTGAACCCGATGCAGATGGCCGACAGCTACTACATGGCGCTGGATGGAACCCGGATGGAGAAGGAGTTTGGATGGCGTCCCCGCTACGACCCGGACCGCGCGATCCGGCACTACCACGAGCTCGTTCGAACCCGGCTCGCGTGAACAGGCAGGTGGTGCGGGCATGAGAGCAGCGGTCTACCGTCGTCCCGGTCCCGCGGCGGAGGTGCTCGAAGTCGTCGAGCTCGAGGTGCCTGAGCCCGGTCCGGGCCAGGTCCGGGTCCGGATCGCCACCTCGGGTGTCAACCCCACCGACTGGAAGACCCGGGCGGGATTCGCCGGGCGCACGCCCGACTGGTTCCAGGTGCCCCACCACGATGGCGCCGGTGTGGTCGACGCGGTCGGCGACGGCGTCACCGGCCTCCAAGTGGGGCAACGAGTTTGGCTGTACCTGGCGGCGTTCCACAACCGCTACGGGACGGCGGCCGAGTTCGCGGTCGTCCCCGCGGCGCGGGCGGTGCCGTTGCCCGACGGCGCATCCGACGACCTGGGCGCGTGTCTCGGCGTTCCGGCGCTGACCGCCGCGCACTGCCTGGGCGGGAATCCCGCGGCGCTGGCGGGGCGGACGGTCCTCGTCGCCGGGGGAGCGGGCGCGGTGGGGCATTTCGCCATCGAGCTGGCCAAGCACGCGGGCGCGCGGGTGGTGGCCACGGTGAGCTCCGACGAGAAGCGCGCATTGGCGGAAAAGGCCGGAGCCGACTTCGTCGTCCGCTACACCGACGCGGACGCGGCCCGGCGCATCCGCGACTTCGCCGGGCCCGTCGACCGGGTCGTCGAGGTCGCGCTCGGGGCGAACCTGGACCTCGACGTGGCCGTGCTCGGCGCCCCCGGCACCATCGCCGTCTACGCCGCGGAGGGGGAGCTGTCCCTGCCCGTGGGCGAGTTCATGAAGGCGAACACGACGCTGGAGTTCGTGCTGCTCTACGGGGTGTCCCCGGAGCGGCTGGCGGCCGCGATCCGGTGGACTTCCGACGCACTCGCGAACGGCGCGCTGTCCGCTCTGCCGGTGCTGCCGCACGGCCTGGACGAGGTGGTGCGGGCGCACGAGGTGGCCGAGCAGGCGCCGACGGGGAAAGTCATCCTGCGCGTGGGCGAGCACTGAAGGGGAGCACACGGATGGACACCGGGATCACCCAGCTGACGCCGCTGTCGTTCCTGCGGCGTTCGGCGAACGTGCACGCCGGCAAGGTCGCCGTCGTGCACGGCGACGAGGCCTGGACCTACCGGGAGTTCGCCGCGCGCGTGGAGCGGCGGGCGCGGATGCTGCGCGCCGCCGGAGTGCGGCCGGGCGACCGCGTCGCCTACCTCATGCCCAACGTGCCGGAGATGCTGGCCGCCCACTTCGCCGTGCCGCTGGCCGGTGCGGTGCTGGTCGCGATCAACACCCGGCTGGCGCCTGAGGAGGTCCGCTACATCCTCGATCACTCGGGCGCGACCGTGCTCGTCGTCGACGCCGGGTACGCCGCCACGATCGCGCCGATCGCCGGGTCGCTGGACACGGTGCGGACGATCGCCGTGGCTGCCGACCCGCTCGGTCCCGAGGCGACCGTCGAGGTCCCCGGCGCGGTCGCGTTCGCCGACCTCCTCGCCGCCGCGGACGAGGAGGACGAGCTGGTGTGGGCGGTCGACGACGAGCGATCGCCCATTTCGATCAACTACACCTCGGGCACGACGGGACGGCCCAAGGGCGTGGTCTACACCCACCGCGGCGCGTACCTGAACTCCTTCGGCGAGATCTTCCACTCCGGACACGACGCGGACAGCGTCTACCTGTGGACGCTGCCGATGTTCCACTGCAACGGCTGGTGCACGACGTGGGCGCTGGTCGCGGCGGGCGGGACCCAGATCTGCCTGCGTGAGGTGCGCGGGGACCGGGTGTGGGAGCTCATCGACCGCCACCGGATCACCCACCTCAACGGGGCGCCCACGGTCGTCACCACGATCATGCGGGCCGAGCCGGCCCACCAGCTCGACCACCGGCTCGTCGTCACCACCGCGGGAGCGCCGCCGAGCCCCACCACGATCCTGCAGATGGAGCGGATGGGCTTCCGGATCGTGCACGTGTACGGCCTGACCGAAACCTACGGCCCGTACGCGGTGAACGAGTACCAGCGGGAGTGGGACGACCTGGCGCCGGAGGAGCGCGCGAAACTGCGGGCCAGGCAGGGGGTGGGGATGCTGCAGGCGGACGAGGTCCGGGTGGTGGATGGGAACTTGCGCGACGTTCCCTGGGACGGGCGGACCATGGGTGAGATCGTCATGCGCGGCAACAACGTGATGCAGGGCTACTTCAACGATCCCGAGGGCACGGAACGGGCGTTCGCCGGTGGCTGGTTCCACTCCGGGGACCTCGGGGTGATGCACCCGGACGGGTACGTGGAGCTTCGGGACCGGGCCAAGGACGTGATCATCTCCGGCGGCGAGAACATCTCGACCATCGAGGTCGAGCACGCCATCGCCGCGCACCCCGACGTCCTCGAGGTCGCCGTGATCGGTGTCCCGGACCCGCGGTGGGGTGAGCGGCCCAAGGCCTTCGTGGTGCCGCGGCCGGGGAGGAACCCTTCGGAGAGCGAGCTGATCGCGCACGTGCGGTCGCTCATCGCCCGCTACAAGGCGCCGCGCGAGGTCGAGATCGTCGCCGAACTGCCCAAGACCTCCACCGGGAAGGTGCAGAAGTACGAACTGCGCGAACAGGAATGGTCGGGGGAGGCCCTGCGCGTCCGCGGCTGACCGGAGTGACTGGAAGGAACCGATGAAGGTAGGAAACGTCGACATCGTCCCGATCCTCGACGGCACCGCGAGGTTGCCGATCGGGAACACCGTGACCCACCGGCGGGACGCGCGGTGGGACTGTGCGCACCAGCCGCTGGACGAGCACGGCCGGATCCACATGGACATCGGGGCGTTCCTCGTGCGGCTGGGGGACCGGACGATCCTGGTCGACGCCGGAGCGGGTGACGACTTCGTGCACGAGGGGTTCGTGACAGGCCGGCTGCCGGCGAACCTGCGCCGGGCCGGGGTCACGCCCGAGGACGTCACCGACGTGGTCTTCACGCATCTGCACCCGGATCACGTCGGCTGGGCGACGGTCCGCGGCGAGGTGACGTTCCCGCGCGCGACGTTCCGGGTGCACGAGGCGGACTGGGCGTACTTCATGACCGGCTCCACGGCCGATCCCGTCCTGCAGGAAACGCTGGCCCCGATCGAGGGGCGGCTGGAGACGTTCGACGAGGAGACCGAGCTGGTGCCCGGTCTCCTCGCGCGGCCCGCGCCGGGGCACACCCCGGGCTCGACCGTGTTCGTGGTCAGCGACTCCGGCGAGCGCGCGCTCCTGCTCGGCGACGTGGTGCACACGGTCGGGGAGCTCACCGACCCGGAATGGGAAGGGATGTTCGACGTGGACCGGGCCGCGGCCAACGCCATCCGCGAACGCATCGCCGACGAGCTGGCCGCTACGGGCGACCCGTTCGCCCCCGCGCACTTCCCCGAGCTGTCCTTCGGCCGCCTGATCACGGCCGACGGACTGCGCCGGTTCTCCTGGGCGTAGTGCTGGTTGTGCCGCCCACGGTCATGGGCGGCACAACCAGCCAGGGCGCGTCCGACAGGGCTCTTCTGTTCAGGTGATGACGTCGTGGATGAGGATGGCGGTGCGTTGGTGCCCGCGGGGCAGGCCGCCGCCGGGGCGGGGACTTTTCAGGTGGCCATCAGCGGCTCGAACGTCGGGGTCCCCGGCCTGGCCCTCGGTGAACAGGGTGACCAGGGGAGCGGCCGTTGCAGTCGGCCAGCCGGTGGATCTTGGTGTGCGGGCGCCCGGGGGCGGCCGATGGTGGAGCACCACATCCCAGGCGCCTGGGCGGCCAGGGTGCCAGGTCCACATCGTTTGCCAGGGCCCGAACACCGCCGGCGCATCCCGCCACGGGATCCCGTGCCGGCAGCACATCTCTGAGCAATGCCCACAAACCCCCGACGCGACCAGCGCCATCCCAGCTACCCGCCAGAACCTCTGTCGAGCACGCCCTGGCACCACAGCCGTGATCTCGCTTCAGTAGTGCACCGCTCCGCGGTTGCCGCCCGCCACGGACACCGCGTCTCCCGTCACGGCGGCCGCCCGGGGCGAGCACAGGAACACGACCACGTCCGCGACCTCCTCCGCGGTGACGAGACGCCGGAGGCTCGTCGTCGCGGCCAGCTGGGCGCGGACCTGCTCCTCGGTGAGCCCGCCGGCCGCCGCCCGGTCCGCCCGCCCCCGGGCCGAGCAGGTAGCGGATCAGCGAGGCGATCTCCTCCGGCCGCCCCCGGCGCGGGATCGGCGCCTGGTAGTTCCGGATCGCGT